>JXRG01000037.1:0-10549 GCA_000831085.1 Streptococcus sp. DBCMS | reverse complement strand
GTTCAAAAATTGCAATTAAATAAGCAATTTTCAGATAATTATTGAAATAAAGACTTTTCTATGTTATAATGGAAGCGATTATATGCGAGGTAAAAAATGGCACATTTATTAGAAAAAACAAGAAAAATCACGTCTATTCTAAAGCGCTCTGAGGAGCAACTCCAAGATGAACTTCCTTACAATGCGATCACACGCCAGTTAGCAGATATTATTGATTGTAACGCTTGTATTGTGAATAACAAGGGACGTCTCTTGGGCTACTTTATGCGTTATAAGACCAATAATGACCGTGTAGAACAGTTCTTCCAAACCAAAACCTTCCCTGAGGTCTATGTACAAGGGGCAAACATGATTTACGATACGGAAGCCAATCTTCCTGTTGAACATGATTTGACCATTTTCCCTGTAGAGAGCCGTGCGGACTTTCCAGATGGCTTGACGACCATTGCTCCAATTCATGTATCAGGGATTCGCCTAGGTTCGTTGATTATTTGGCGCAATGATAAGAAGTTTGAAGATGAAGATTTGATCCTTGTCGAGATTGCGAGCACGGTTGTGGGAATTCAACTATTGAACTTCCAACGTGAAGAAGATGAGAAAAATATTCGCCGTCGTACAGCTGTTACTATGGCGGTCAACACCCTTTCCTATTCAGAACTTCGTGCCGTATCAGCTATTTTAGCTGAATTGGATGGAAATGAAGGGCAGCTGACTGCATCAGTTATTGCAGACCGTATTGGCATTACACGCTCAGTGATTGTCAATGCGCTTCGTAAACTGGAGTCAGCGGGAATTATTGAGAGTCGTTCATTAGGAATGAAGGGGACTTATCTCAAAGTTCTAATTGGTGATATTTTTGAGGAAGTGAAAAAGAGGGACTACTAATGGCAAAAGCTTTAATCTCGATTGACTATACAGAGGATTTCGTAGCAGACCATGGAAAGCTAACTGCTGGCGCACCCGCTCAAGCAATATCAAAAGCCATTGATCAGGCAACCAGATTAGCTTTTGATCGTGGAGACTATGTCTTTTTCACCATTGATGCTCATGAGGAGAAGGATACATTCCACCCAGAAAGCAAGCTCTTTCCACCACACAACATCATCGGAACTAGTGGGCGTAACCTTTATGGCCCCCTAGCTGACTTTTATGCTGAGCATGAGGCGGATAGTCGCGTCTTTTGGATGGACAAGCGTCACTATTCAGCATTTTCAGGAACGGACTTAGATATCCGTTTGCGGGAACGTCGGGTTGATACTGTTATCTTAACAGGTGTTTTGACGGATATTTGTGTTCTTCATACGGCTATTGATGCTATAATTTAGGTTATCAAATCGAGATTGTCAAGCCTGCAGTTGCCTCTATTTGGCCAGAAAATCATCAGTTTGCTCTTGGGCATTTTAAGAACACATTGGGAGCAAAATTACTGGATGAAAACCTTGCTGAAATTGAACAATAAGACTGTTGGAAAAATGAAAAAAATCTGGAAAAAGTGTTGACAAAGATTTTGAAAGTTGATATACTAGTAAAGTAATCGACGCGGGGATGGCGGAATTGGCAGACGCGCAGGACTAAGGATCCTGTGACCGCTTTAGGTCGTGAGGGTTCAAGTCCCTCTCTCCGCATAGGGTAAGAGTTAGCTTTGGCTAGCTCTTTTTTTGTTAGCACGCATAGCGATTATTCAACAAGAGAGGTCTACCTTTCTTGTTTTTTCTTTTCTTTTAAATAGTGCTATAATATAGATAGAAAGTAACTGCAAAAAGTCTTATATGAAAGATCATCGAGTAATGGATACTAATAGGCTTGGTTAAAACGGATATATAAGGTAGGAAAGGAGGAGTAGGTGGTCATTTGGTATTTGAAATGAGTATTTCAAAAGTTTAAAGGAGGATTACGATGGTTAATGAACTTCAACGAATAATGAGCGCCTTTATTCAAATTCTCTTTATTATTTTACTACCTTCTATCTGGTGGTTTATGACTACGAGGGGGAAAGTTCCATTTATGGAATGGATCGGACTAAAAGCTATCAAAAGAGTAAAAACTTTGCATCTGATTTTATGGATGGTGGGGGGATTTTCCTTATTTACTATTTTTTCTATCCTTATCTTTCCTCTTACTAGTGGTCTAGAAACAGCTACTTCGGCTTTTTCTGCTATGGGTTCTAAGGCTTTACCAAGTATTCTAATTTACAGTATTTTGCAAACATCTTTACCAGAGGAACTATTATTTAGAGGTTTTCTACTGAAACGAATGGCAAATCACATGCCGTTTGTCTTTGCAAATACCATACAGGCCTTCGCTTTTGGATTGCTTCATGGAGTATTGTTTGCTTCAGTAGTGAGTTTGGGAGTCACTTTTTTCATTGTATTTTTTACTGGAGCAATAGCAGCTTATCTTGGTTTTGTTAATGAAAAGATAGCAGGAGGATCAATTTTACCAAGTTGGCTAATGCATGCCACAGCCAACATCCTCTCTGGTTTAGTTTCTGCATTTTCTTTGCTTTGAGTGGATGCAGTTATAAAAATGGAGCTGGTAGAAATACCAGCTTTTTTTCAAAAAATAAATCAAAAAGTTTTTTCGATTTCATAAACATTTCATATTTGGATTTTATAATAGTCTTACAAATATGGAGGTGACAAATGAATCCAATCCAAAGAGCTTGGGCTTATGTCAGCAGAAAACGACTGAGAAGTTTTATTTTATTTCTGATTTTATTTGTCCTTTTAGCAGGAATTTCAGCCTGTTTGACGCTGATGAAGTCCAACAAAACAGTAGAAATCAATCTTTACAAATCACTCAATACATCTTTTTCTATCAAAAAGATAGAAAATGGACAGACCTTCAAGTTGTCAGACTTAGCATCCGTGAGCAAGATTAAGGGACTGGAAAATGCCTCTCCTGAACTTGAGACGGTCGCAAAACTGAAAGACAAGGAAGCGGTGAGTGGTGAGCAGAGTGTAGAACGCGATGATTTGTCAGCTGCGGACAAGAACTTGGTTAGCTTAACGTCTCTTGAGGATTCATCCAAGGATGTCACCTTTACCAGTTCGGCTTTCAATCTAAAAGAAGGGCGACACCTTCAAAAAGGGGATTCCAAGAAAATCCTTATCCACGAAGAGTTGGCCAAGAAGAACGGTCTTTCGCTTCATGACAAGATTCGCTTGGATGCTGGTCAGTCAGAATCTGGAAAAGGGCAAACAGTAGAGTTTGAGATTGTCGGCATCTTTTCTGGTAAAAAGCAAGAAAAGTTCACAGGCTTGTCTTCTGACTTCAGTGAAAACCAAGTCTTTACAGACTATGAAAGCAGCCAAACCCTTCTGGGAAATAGTGAACCGCAAGTCAGTGCAGCGCGCTTCTATGTAGAAAATCCTAAGGAAATGGGCGGACTCATGAAGCAGGTAGAAAACCTGGCTTTAGAAAGTCAAGGCTACCAAGTCGAGAAGGAAAACAAGGCCTTTGAACAAATCAAAGACTCAGTTGCAACCTTCCAAACCTTCCTCACCATCTTCCTTTATGGGATGTTGATAGCAGGAGCAGGAGCCTTAATCTTGGTCTTGTCTCTCTGGTTGAGAGAAAGGGTCTACGAAGTAGGGATTTTACTGGCACTTGGAAAAAGCAAGAGTTCGATTTTCCTACAATTCTGTTTAGAGGTAGTTTTGGTATCTCTCGGAGCTTTGCTTCCATCCTTTATCGCTGGAAATGCCATTACATCCTATCTGCTCCAAACTGTCCTAGCCAGTGGAGATCAGGCAAGCTTACAGGACACGTTAGCCAAAGCAAGCAGTCTATCAACTGGTCTCCTATCCTTTGCAGAATCCTATGTCTTTCTGCTCCTGATTGGTTGCTTGTCTGTAGCCCTTTGTTTCCTATTCTTATTTAGAAAGTCGCCTAAGGAAATTTTATCATCTATTAGTTAAGAAGGAGAAATCATGACTTTATTACAATTGCAAGATGTTACCTACCGTTATAAGAACACTGCTGAGGCAGTTTTATATCAGATCAAGTATAATTTTGAACCCGGAAAATTTTATAGTATCATTGGTGAGTCAGGAGCAGGAAAATCCACTCTCTTGTCCCTGCTTGCTGGTCTAGATAGTCCTGTTGAAGGTTCTATCCTTTTCCAAGGAGAGGACATTCGGAATAAGGGATATTCTTACCATCGCATGCACCATATTTCTTTGGTCTTTCAAAATTATAACTTGATAGATTATCTTTCTCCGCTGGAAAATATCCGCTTGGTCAACAAAAAAGCAAACAAGGATACACTTCTTGAACTTGGTTTGGATGAAAGTCAGATCAAGCGGAACGTTCTCCAGTTATCAGGGGGTCAACAGCAACGTGTTGCTATTGCTCGCAGTTTGGTCTCAGAAGCTCCAGTTATTCTAGCTGATGAGCCAACAGGAAATCTGGACCCTAAAACTGCTGGAGATATTATCGAACTGCTCAAGTCACTTGCTGAGAAAACAGGTAAATGTGTGATCGTCGTCACCCACAGTAAGGAAGTGGCGCAAGCGTCCGATATTACACTTGAATTGAAGGATAAGAAACTGACTGAAATTCGCAACACTACAAAATAAGATGAGCTTGTTTTGATAGAATTATTAAATCAAATCTAGAAAGGGAACCTATGTTACACAACGCATTTGCCTATGTTACAAGGAAGTTTTTCAAATCGATTGTTATCTTCCTGATTATTCTCCTCATGGCGAGCTTGAGTTTGGTCGGCTTGTCGATCAAGGGAGCTACTGCCAAGGCTTCTCAGGAGACCTTTAAAAATATCACCAATAGTTTCTCCATGCAAATCAATCGTCGCGTCAATCAAGGGACGCCACGTGGTTCTGGGAATATCAAGGGTGAGGATATCAAAAAAATCACCGAAAATAAGGCCATCGAGTCTTATGTTAAACGCATCAACGCCATCGGAGATTTGACTGGATACGACCTCATCGAAACGCCAGAAACCAAGAAAAATCTCACTGCAGACCGTGCCAAACGGTTTGGAAGCAGTTTGATGATTACAGGAGTCAATGACTCCTCTAAAGAAGATAAGTTTGTCTCTGGCTCATATAAGCTGGTTGAAGGTGAGCACCTAACCAACGACGACAAAGACAAGATCCTCATGCACAAGGACTTGGCAGCTAAACATGGTTGGAAAGTCGGAGATAAGGTCAAATTGGACTCTAATGTCTATGATGCAGACAATGAAAAAGGTGCCAAGGAAACTGTTGAAGTGACAATCAAGGGACTCTTTGATGGCCACAATAAGTCTGCAGTAACCTACTCGCAAGAACTCTATGAAAACACAGCTATCACAGACATTCACACTGCTGCAAAACTTTATGGATACACAGAAGATACAGCTATTTATGGGGACGCAACCTTCTTTGTAACAGCAGACAAGAACTTGGATGATGTCATGAAAGAGTTGAATGGTATCAGTGGTATCAACTGGAAGAGCTACACACTTGTGAAGAGCTCCTCTAACTACCCAGCTCTAGAGCAATCCATCTCTGGTATGTACAAAATGGCCAACCTCCTCTTCTGGGGTAGCTTGAGCTTCTCAGTACTTCTCCTTGCACTCTTGCTCAGCCTTTGGATCAACGCCCGTCGCAAGGAAGTGGGAATTCTCCTCTCTATCGGTCTCAAGCAGGCAAGTATCTTGGGGCAATTCATCACCGAATCGATCTTGATTGCCATCCCTGCTCTCGTTTCTGCTTACTTCCTAGCCAACTACACAGCTCGTGCCATCGGAAATACTGTCCTAGCCAATGTCACTTCAGGTGTTGCCAAGCAATCCAGCAAGCTGCTCAAGCCTCTAACCTTGGTGGTGGTGCTGAAGTAGATGGCTTTAGCAAGACCTTGTCGAGCCTAGATATTTCTATTCAGACATCAGACTTTATCATCGTCTTTGTCCTTGCATTGGTTCTAGTGGTTCTCGTCATGGCGCTTGCCTCAAGCAATCTCCTCAGAAAACAACCAAAAGAGCTCTTGCTCGATAGCGAATAAAAAAACTTGCTACCTATTCTCCCCTAAATGGGGTATAATATAGGTAGCATTTTTATCTATTTCATCTTGATAATACTCTTCGAAAATCTCTTCAAACCACGTCAGCTTCACCTTGCCGTATATATGTTACCGACTTCGTCAGTTCTATCTACAACCTCAAAGCAGTGCTTTGAGCAGCCTGCGGCTAGCTTCCTAGTTTGCTCTTTGATTTTCATTGAGTATAAGGACTCTTCCTATCAGGATGAAACAGAGAAGATTTACAAGAAATTTAAAGGAATGTGAAACGTTTTTTTCTATGAAAATTTTAATTGTAGAAGATGAAGAGATGATCCGTGAGGGGATCAGTGACTATTTGACTGATTGTGGTTATGAAACCATTGAGGCAGCAGACGGTCAGGAAGCTCTGGAAAAATTTTGCAACTATGAAGTTGCTCTAGTACTACTGGATATCCAGATGCCCAAGCTTAATGGCCTAGAAGTCCTAGCGGAGATTCGTAAGACCAGTCAGGTTCCTGTCTTGATGTTGACCGCCTTTCAGGATGAAGAATACAAGATGAGTGCTTTTGCTTCTCTAGCAGACGGTTATCTGGAAAAGCCCTTTTCTCTCTCCCTTTTAAAAGTAAGGGTGGACGCGATTTTCAAGCGCTACTACGATACAGGACGAGTCTTCTCTTATAAGGATACCAAGGTGGACTTTGAGAGTTACAGTGCAAGCCTCGCAGGTCAAGAAGTGGCCATTAATGCCAAAGAGTTGGAAATTCTGGACTATCTGGTGAAAAATGAAGGACGGGCCTTGACTCGTTCTCAGATTATCGATGCTGTCTGGAAGGCGACAGATGAGGTTCCCTTTGATCGTGTCATTGATGTCTATATCAAGGAACTGCGGAAAAAGCTAGACTTGGATTGTATCCTCACGGTGCGCAATGTTGGTTATAAATTGGAGCGAAAATGAAACGAACAGGTTTATTTACAAAGATTTTTATCTATACCTTCTCGATTTTTAGTGTTCTGGTTATTTGTCTTCATTTAGCCATTTATTTTCTATTTCCCTCTACTTATCTGAGCCATCGTCAGGAAACCATTGGCCAAAAAGCGACTGCTATTGCCCAATCCCTAGAAGGAAAGGATAGGCAAAGTATCGAGCAAGTGTTGGACTTGTATTCCCATACCAGTGATATCAAAGGAGCTGTCAAGGGAGAAATGACCGAGGACAAGTTAGAGGTCAAGGACGGCTTTCCTCTAGATACGGACCGTCAGACCACTTCCCTCTTTATTGAGGAGCGTGAGGTGAAAACGCAAGATGGTAGCACTATGACTCTCCAATTTCTAGCTTCAATGGACTTGCAAAAGGAAGCAGAGCAGATTAGTCTCCAGTTTCTTCCTTATACCTTGCTGGCATCCTTTCTGATTTCCCTCTTGGTGGCCTACATCTATGCTCGGACTATTGTTGCACCGATTTTGGAAATCAAGCGGGTGACCCGTCGGATGATGGATTTGGATGCCCAAGTGCGATTGCGCGTGGATTCTAAGGATGAGATAGGTGATCTCAAGGAACAAATCAATAGCCTTTACCAGCATCTCTTGACTGTCATTGCGGATTTGCATGACAAGAATGAAGCTATTCTCCAACTGGAGAAGATGAAGGTTGAGTTCCTACGAGGGGCTTCTCATGAATTGAAAACTCCTCTGGCTAGTCTCAAAATTCTAATCGAAAATATGAAAGAAAATATCGGCCGTTATAAGGATAGAGACCATTATCTTGGAGTTGCCTTGGGAATTGTGGATGACCTCAGTCACCACGTTCTCCAGATATTGTCTCTCTCTTCTGTGCAGGAATTGCGAGACGAGAAAGAAGAGGTTGACCTCCTTCAGATGACGCAAAGTCTGGTCAAGGATTATGCTTTGCTCGCCAAGGAGAGAGAACTTCAGATAGACAATCGTTTGAATCATCAGCAAGCTTACATAAACCCATCTGTCATGAAATTGATCCTATCTAATCTCATCAGCAATGCTATTAAGCACTCTGTTACAGGCGGCTTGGTCCGAATTGGTGAAAGAGAAGGGGAGCTCTATATCGAGAATAGCTGTAGTCCTGAAGAACAAGAAAAATTGGCCCAGTCTTTTTCTGACAATGCTAGTCGCAAGGCCAAGGTTCGGGGATGGGACTCTTTGTGGTCAAAAGTTTATTAGAACACGAGAAATTACCTTATCATTTTGAGATGCAAGATGATCGTTTGACCTTCTTCATGTCTTATCCCAAAGTCACTCAGGACTAAGAAAAAGAAAGGGTTTACATTGATTGGATTGTAAGAAATTCAATCTAAAGTATGGGAAAAACTAGCTTTTTTTATCAAAAAGTGATAAAATGAACAATGTAAATGGGATGTCCCAAAAAATATATAGGAGGCCTGACAAATGGCAATCGTTTCAGCAGAAAAATTTGTCCAAGCAGCTCGTGACAACGGTTATGCAGTTGGTGGATTTAACACAAACAACCTTGAGTGGACTCAAGCTATCTTGCGTGCAGCAGAAGCTAAAAAAGCTCCAGTTTTGATCCAAACTTCAATGGGTGCTGCTAAATACATGGGTGGTTACAAAGTTGCTCGCAACTTGATCGCTAACCTTGTTGAGTCAATGGGTATCACTGTACCAGTAGCTATCCACCTTGACCACGGTCACTACGAAGATGCACTTGAGTGTATCGAAGTTGGTTACACTTCAATCATGTTTGACGGTTCACACCTTCCAGTTGAAGAAAACCTTAAATTGGCTAAAGACGTTGTTGAAAAAGCACACGCTAAAGGTATCTCAGTAGAAGCTGAAGTTGGTACTATCGGTGGTGAAGAAGACGGTATCATCGGTAAAGGTGAATTGGCTCCAATCGAAGACGCTAAAGCAATGGTTGCAACTGGTATCGACTTCTTGGCAGCTGGTATCGGTAACATCCACGGTCCTTACCCAGCAAACTGGGAAGGTCTTGACCTTGACCACTTGCAAAAATTGACAGAAGCTCTTCCAGGCTTCCCAATCGTATTGCACGGTGGATCAGGTATTCCTGATGAGCAAATCCAAGCAGCTATCAAACTTGGTGTTGCGAAAGTTAACGTTAACACTGAATGCCAAATCGCATTCGCTAACGCAACTCGTAAATTTGCTCGTGACTATGAAGCAAACGAAGCAGAATACGACAAGAAAAAACTCTTCGACCCACGTAAATTCTTGGCTGACGGTGTAAAAGCTATCCAAGCATCAGTTGAAGAACGTATCGACGTATTCGGTTCAGAAGGTAAAGCTTAATCTAGCTGAACAATACATACAGAACCTGCCATTGGGTGGGTTTTTTGGTTTGTGAATATATAGTCAATATACTGTAGAAGAACCAATCTTAAGTTGCTAAAAGATTCTAATTTTTGTACAATAATGCTATGAAAAAACTGAAAAAATGGTGTTTTGGCTTCATTAGTTTGCTTCTTTTGTTTTTACTCGCTACATTCATCTTTCACCGAATCTGTTTGGAAAAGGAAAAAGCCTCACTGACGCCTATGGGGCAACAAGTTCTCGTCAATGGACATCAAATAAATGTTTACGTTGAAGGGGATGGTCCTGAGGCTATAGTAGTTCTCTCAGGTGCTGGTATTGCTTCTCCTATATTGGATTTTAAAGAAGTATCGGAATCCTTATCGAAACAGTATAAGGTAGTTATCGTGGAGAGGGCGGGATATGGTTATAGTGATGATAGCAATCATTCAAGAGATGTGATGGAGGTTTTGTCTGAGACTCGCCAAGCTCTTTCGCAAGCAAATATCACAGGGCCGTTTATCATTCTATCTCATTCCATGGCTAGTCTAGAGAGTTTGGCTTGGCAGGAGAAGTATCCTGATGAAGTGAAAGCTTGATTGGTTTAGATTGGGCATTGCCATCAAGTTATGAAGATTTAAAGGAGAATCAGACCTTGCTCACTGTGGCATATTGGAGCAGCAAGATTGGTTTATTACGCTACTTCCCTGAGTCCTTTTATATAAAAAATCAAACTCTGATCGAAAGTGAACGAAAACAATATAAACTTCTAGCTTATAAGCAGTTGATGTCACAAGCCATGCTTCATGAATCCCAAACGGTAAAGGAAAATGCCAAGAAAGTTCCTGCAAACATTAATCCGAAAATTTCGGCCTTACTAATGGTTTCTAATGGTGATGGTACTAGCTTTAGCCAATTTGAGTGGCAACGTTATGCAGAGAGATTTGCAAGCGACCAGTCTAATGTTCAAGTTGTCTATATGGATGCGCCTCATAACCTCTATCATTATCAAAGCGATGCTATTGTTTCTCGCATTAAAGAATTTTTAGAGAATAATTGAGGGATTAAAAATCCATTGAGACTGATGATAATAATTGAAAGGTAATGACTTATGAATAATTCTTATATTTTACTTAGACATGCTCATTCAAAATTTTCAAGTGATAATAATTGAAAGGTAATGACTTATGAATAATTCTTATATTTTACTTAGACATGCTCATTCAAAATTTTCAAGTGATGA
>JXRG01000036.1:0-11039 GCA_000831085.1 Streptococcus sp. DBCMS | reverse complement strand
TTGAATTAAACTTTGATAGTTCAATGAAAACCCAAATTTTACTACTCGATGACAAAACACTATATATTGTGCTTTGTTTTTGAAACTGTAACTTTTTAGCACAAGATTTAGTTTAAAAAGTTTGACAAAGTTTTTTTTTCTGATATACTAAGAAAGTAATCTATTTTGAAAGAGGAGTTACGAAAATGGTAACCGTTTATTCTAAAAACAACTGTGTCCAATGTAAGATGACCAAACGTTTCTTGGACAGCAACAATGTCGCTTATCGTGAGATCAATCTCGACGAGCAACCAGAGTACATCGATCAAGTTAAAGAGCTCGGTTTCAGCGCAGCTCCTGTTATCCAAACACCAACTGAAGTCTTTTCAGGCTTCCAACCAGGAAAACTGAAACAATTAGCATAATCTTAGTACATCATCCAGAAGAGATTGCTTCTAGGGCTAACTTAGAGGCCTTTCTTTTGTAATTAGATAAAGGAAATTTTATGGGATTAAAACATCTTGAGGACGTAACTTACTTCCGTCTCAATAACGAAATCAACCGTCCTGTTAATGGACAAATCATGCTTCATAAAGATAAAGAAGCCTTGGATGCCTTCTTTAAAGAAAATGTAGTACCAAATACAATGGTTTTTGATTCAATCACTGATAAAATCAACTACCTCATTGAACACAACTACATTGAAACAGCATTTATCAAGAAATACCGCCCAGAATTCTTGGAAGAATTGTCTCAATTTATTAAAGATCAAAACTTCCAATTCAAGTCTTTCATGGCTGCCTATAAGTTTTACAATCAATATGCCTTGAAGACTAACGATGGGGAATACTATCTTGAAAGCATGGAAGACCGTGTCTTCTTTAACGCACTTTATTTTGCTGATGGTGATGAAGCTGTTGCGATTGATATTGCCAATGAAATCATCCACCAACGCTACCAACCTGCTACTCCTTCCTTCTTGAATGCTGGTCGTGCGCGTCGTGGAGAGTTGGTATCTTGCTTCTTGATCCAAGTGACGGATGATATGAACTCTATTGGACGTTCCATCAACTCTGCCCTTCAACTTTCTCGTATCGGGGTGGTGTGGAATTACCCTCAGTAACCTTCGTGAAGCAGGTGCACCTATCAAAGGTTATGAAGGAGCCGCTTCTGGTGTCGTTCCAGTTATGAAACTCTTCGAAGACAGTTTCTCTTACTCTAACCAATTGGGGCAACGTCAAGGGGCTGGTGTAGTATATCTCAACGTCTTTCACCCAGATATCATCGCCTTCCTTTCCACTAAGAAAGAAAATGCCGATGAAAAAGTTCGTGTGAAGACCCTCTCACTTGGAGTTGTGGTACCAGATAAATTCTACGAATTGGCTCGTAAAAATGAAGAAATGTACCTCTTCAGCCCTTACTCTGTAGAGCTTGAGTATGGCGTGCCATTCAACTATATCGATATCACTGAAAAATATGATGAATTAGTAGCAAATCCAAATATCCGCAAGACAAAAATCAAGGCGCGTGATTTGGAAACGGAAATCTCTAAATTGCAACAAGAATCTGGCTATCCATATGTAGTCAACATCGATACGGCTAACCGTGCGAATCCTGTTTATGGAAAGATTATCATGAGTAACTTGTGTTCTGAGATTCTTCAAGTTCAAGAACCAAGTTTGATCAACGATGCTCAAGAATTCCTTCAAATGGGAACAGACGTCTCATGTAACCTTGGTTCAACCAACGTGGTCAACATGATGACCTCACCTGACTTTGGTCGTTCTATCCGTGCTATGGTTCGTGCTTTGACTTTCGTTACAGATAGTTCACACATCGTAGCTGTCCCTACTATCGACCACGGAAACAGTTTGGCTCACACCTTTGGTCTTGGTGCATGGGGCTTCATAGTTACCTTGCCCAACAACTCATCGAATACGGATCACCTGAGTCAGTTGAATTCACAAGCATCTACTTTATGCTTATGAACTACTGGACCTTGGTAGAATCTAATAACATCGCGCGTGAACGCGGTATTACCTTCCACAACTTTGAAAAATCAGACTATGCTAACGGAAGCTACTTCGACAAGTATGTGACAGGCGAATTTATTCCAAAATCAGACCGTGTCAAAGAACTCTTCAAAGACGTCTTTATCCCGAGTGCTGCTGACTGGGCTGAACTTCGCGAAAAGGTTCAAGCAGATGGTCTCTATCACCAAAACCGTCTAGCTGTTGCGCCAAATGGTTCTATCAGCTACATCAACGACGTTTCTGCTTCTATCCACCCGATTACACAACGTATCGAAGAACGCCAAGAGAAGAAAATCGGTAAAATCTACTATCCTGCTGCAGGTTTGTCAACAGATACTATCCCTTACTACACTTCTGCTTACGACATGGATATGCGTAAGGTAATTGATGTTTACGCTGCCGCAACTGAACACGTGGATCAAGGACTTTCACTCACTCTCTTCATGCGTAGCGACATTCCAAAAGGTCTTTACGAATGGAAGAAAGAGAACAAACAAACGACACGTGACTTGTCAATCCTTCGTAACTATGCCTTTAACAAGGGTATCAAGTCTATCTACTACGTCCGTACCTTTACAGACGACGGTGGGGAAGTTGGTGCTAACCAATGTGAAAGCTGTGTGATTTAATTTTCATCTGAGGCAACCACATTTTCTCAGACTACTGATTAAGTTACCCGCCAGACAAAATTTGATAAGTATCTTAAATACTATGAAAAACTAAAAAGTCGGGCCTCCGACTTTTTGTGCGATACTCTTCTCAGACTATGATAAAATAGAGATGATTCGACAATCGCATTATTACATACAGAAAGAGATTTCAAATGGAAACTTACTACAAAGCCATTAACTGGAATGCCATCGAAGATGTCATCGACAAATCAACTTGGGAAAAGCTGACGGAGCAATTCTGGCTCGATACGCGTATCCCCTTGTCAAATGACCTAGACGACTGGAGAAAACTATCAAACAAAGAAAAAGACTTGGTTGGAAAAGTCTTTGGTGGTTTGACCCTTTTGGATACCATGCAATCTGAAACAGGAGTTCAGGCGCTTCGCGCAGACATCCGTACACCGCATGAAGAAGCTGTTTTTAACAACATCCAATTTATGGAGTCTGTCCACGCAAAATCTTATTCATCTATCTTTTCAACCTTGAATACCAAGGCTGAAATTGAAGAAATCTTTGAATGGACCAACACTAATCCCTACCTACAAAGAAAAGCAGAAATTATCAATGAAATCTACCTCAATGGTAGCCCCCTTGAAAAGAAGGTTGCCAGCGTTTTCCTTGAAACCTTCCTTTTCTACTCTGGTTTCTTTACACCACTCTACTATCTTGGTAACAACAAACTGGCCAACGTTGCGGAAATCATTAAACTAATCATCCGTGATGAGTCTGTTCACGGAACTTACATTGGTTACAAATTCCAACTTGGTTTCAATGAATTGCCTGAAGAAGAGCAAGAAAAACTTAAAGAATGGATGTACGACCTGCTCTACACTCTCTACGAGAACGAAGAAGGTTATACTGAAAGTCTCTATGACGGTGTTGGTTGGACCGAAGAAGTTAAAACCTTCCTTCGCTACAATGCCAATAAGGCTCTGATGAATCTTGGACAAGATCCACTCTTCCCAGACTCAGCAGATGATGTCAACCCAATCGTCATGAACGGTATTTCAACAGGAACTTCCAACCACGACTTCTTCTCTCAAGTCGGAAATGGTTACCTCCTTGGTGAAGTTGAAGCCATGCAAGATGATGATTACAACTACGGTTTAGACTAATTTGGCCAATCATTCAAAATATCATGGTTGTTTTAAACAAACCATGATATTTTTGTTTTTTGTTTTATTTTGTTTTTTTCTATTTGATATATTGAGCGTTTTATGGTAAGATAATAATAGTAGAAATCGAGGTGATAAGGATGCTAAAGCAAGAGAAACTAGATAATATTCTAGAAACGGTAAATACAAAGGGAACTATTACTGTAAAAGAAATCATGACGCGTCTGGATGTATCAGATATGACAGCTCGTCGCTACTTACAAGAATTAGCAGATAAAGATTTACTGGTCCGTGTGCATGGTGGTGCTGAAAAACTTCGTACGGGTTCTCTCTTAAACAACGAACGCTCAAACGTCGAAAAACAAGGCTTGCAGATTGCTGAAAAACAAGAAATTAGTCGTTTTGCAGGTCATTTGATTGACGAAGGAGAAACCATTTTTATCGGCCCAGGAACAACCTTGGAGTGTTTTGCTCGTGAGCTTCCTATCGATAATATTCGTGTTGTAACAAACAGTCTTCCTGTTTTTCTCATCCTAAACGAACGAAAACTAACAGATTTGATCTTGATTGGCGGAAATTATCGCTCTATCACTGGTGCTTTTGTAGGGACACTTACCTTACAGGATTTGACCAATCTTCAGTTCTCTAAGGCTTTTGTAAGTTGTAATGGTATCAAGGATAAGGCAATTGCTACTTTCAGTGAAGAAGAGGGCGAGGTACAACGAATCGCTCTGAATAATGCCAATAAAAAATATTTACTGGCAGACCACAGTAAGTTTAATAAGTTTGATTTTTACACCTTCTACAATATCTCAGAGATTGATACCATCGTTTCAGATGCCAAACTGAGTCAGGAGACATTTGAAGATCTGTCGAAACAAACAACCATTCTTTTATCAAAACCATAAAAATTCCCCTGCCTTTTGGCGGGGAATTTTTGTTGAATTTTAATCAATAAGTTGTGTCTCAGCTAGTTTCTTGTACCAGTGAGCTGATTTCTTAGGATAACGTTCTTGAGTTTCAAAGTCTACATAAAAGAGACCGTAGCGTTTTTCATAACCGTTTGACCATGAGAAGACGTCCATCAATGACCAAATGAAGTAACCTTTTACATTAGCTCCATCTGCAATCGCATCAGACAAAACTTCCAAGTGTTGCTTCACGTAATCAATACGACCATCATCGTAAACAGTGTTATCAACAAACTCATCTTTATAGCCGAGGCCATTCTCAGTAATGTAAATCTTCTTGTAGTTAGGATAATCTTTCTTCACGCGCATGATTTGGTCATACAAACCTTGAGGTAGATAATCCAATCCCAATCCGTACGTGGTACATAATCAGGAGCTACACGACGACCAACACCTTTAATTTGGTACTTAGAGCTTCCTTTCTCACCTTTACCATTATGGATAATTTCAGTTTCTCCATCAAAGGCTTCCATCCAGTCACTCATATAGTAGTTGATTCCAAGGAAGTCGTTCAAGTCTTTTGCAGCTTCTAATGCTGTGAAATCTTCTTCACGAAGATCTAAGCTACCACCATTGACGGATAAAATATGGTTGACGCCTTCCATCGTTTCATCTGAATAGCGTCCAAGATAAGTTGCATCCAAGATAAATTTATTGTGGATGATATCTTCCAGCTCAGCAGCGCGAACATCTGCTTGATTTTCAGGATCTAGAGGATATTTAGTAGGCAGGGCATGAACCACACCAATTTCACCTTTATATCCTTTATCTTTATATAGCTTGACTGCACGCGCATGAGAAACCATCATATTGTGGTGAGATTGAAATACTTTGGCAAGGTCGTACTGAATACCTGGAGGGAATTTCCCAACCAAGTATTGACCATCACCAATTGGCCCAATTTCATTAAAGGTTGTCCAATAGTTTACTTCTGGGAATTCTTCAAAACAGAAAGCCGCATAGTCTACAAAGTGTTCAATGTTTTCACGATTTAAGAAGTCTCCATTTGAATGTAGAGCTTCTGGCGTATCAAAGTGATGGAGAGTCACGAAGGGCTCAACATGGCGTTTGTGGCACTCTGCAAATAGATTATGATAGAACTCAACTCCCTTGGCATTGACTTTCCCGTAACCAGTTGGAAAGATACGTGACCAAGCGATTGAAATACGGATACCATTGACACCATATTCTTCTGCAAGTTTGAGGTCAACTGGATATTTGTGATAGAAATCACTGGCTGGTTCAGCAGTGTACCAGTAGTTATCTTCAAGATATTTATCCCACGCTACTGGTCCTTTACCATCAGTATGTGTAGCACCTTCTGCTTGATAGGCAGCTGTTGCGCCACCGAAAATAAAGTCTTTTGGTAATGTTTTTGACATGTATTTCACCTTTCAATTAAAAAGAAATAAGATGGAGAGGAGGCTAGTGAGGCTCTATTCTCCATCTCACTTCTAAAATTTTATTGTTCAAATTGAGCTTGTACGAATGCAAGAGCGCCTTTTCCATCGCGAGTCAATTTAATGTATTGGCCACCTTCTGTCTTGGCAAGTTTGATACCAAGTTTGTCGGTTTCTGCTTTCATGTCTTCAAAGTTAGAAGCAACTTGAGGAGCAAGGATAACCAGATCAAACTCAGGCAACATTTCACGGTGAGCTCCATAGCCACCAGCTGCTGCCTTGACAGGAACTTTATATTCTTCCGCTGCTTTATTTAAAGCATTTGCGAGGAGACCACTTGTACCTCCTCCTGCACAGAGAACGAGAACATTTGTTTCTTCTGTGATTGTGTTTTGCGTTGCTTCTACACCTGCTTTTTCAAGAATAGCATCTGCTTTAGCAGTATTGAAGTTTGCTGCTACTTTTTCTTTCAATTCATCATTGGCTTTACCGGAACGTTCTTCTTCAAGAATTTGTTCATCATAAACCTTGAGGAATGGATAGTAGATGGCTACGTCAACAAGGATTAACAAAGCAGCAAGTACAAATGACAAGAATTGGAAGTTTGTACCGAGAACAATACCGAGCGGACCTGGTGTTGTCCAAGGAAGGTTGGCAGTAAATGAGTTCATGCCAAGCGTTTCAATGAAGAATTTAAAGATCCATACGTTGGCAATTGGCGCAAAGATAAATGGAATAAAGAAAATCGGGTTCAATACAAGCGGTGCACCAAACAAGATTGGTTCATTTACACCAAAGAAAGTTGGAACTACTGAAGCACGTCCGATTGCACGGTTACGTTTTGATTTTGTTAACCACATGAACATGAATGGAACAACCAGTGTCGCACCAGTACCACCCATGGTAACGATAAACATTTGTGTACCAGAAGTAAGAATCTTGTCAGCGTGCATACCTTGTTGGAGAAGGTTCAAGTTGACTTCGGCATTTGCATAGGTAATAGCTGCGATTGCTGGCTCGACGATTGAAGGACCGTGGATACCAACAAACCAGAAGAAGGCAAAGGCACCAAAGATAATCGTAATACCTAGATAACCATCAGCAGCAGAGAATAATGGTGCAAAGAATTTACCGATTGATTCAGCTACGCTTGCACCAACAAAATGACGAGCTAGTAAATCAAGAGCATAAAGAGAAACCACTGATAGAGTGAATGGAATCACATCTTTAAATACTTGTGAGATATTTGGTGGAACTTCGTCAGGCATACGAATAGTGACGTTGTTCTTAACACAAACCTTATAGATGGCTACAGTAACAAAGGCAGCAAGGAAGGCTGAAAGCAAACCTTTTGTCCCAAGGAAACCTGTCGCAAAACCACCTTCAATCGGATCAGCTGCTAACATCAACAAACCAACAATTGCTGCCAACAATGTTGACATATAGTTGATTTGGTTGGTTTTTTCCATGCTACGGTTTACTGAGTCGGTCAATGACTTAGCTGTTGTACCAGCTACCAAGAGAGCCAAAATTCCCATTGAATAGCTATAAGGTTTCATGAGGAGATTAACAACATCATCAGACCATTTAAAGCCCCATGAGTTTGGTACAAAAGCAATCAAGATAAAGATACTTGAGAAGAGAATAACGGGCATACCAGCGATGAAACCATCACGAATAGCACGAAGATAGATATTACGAGATAATTTCTCAAAGAAAGGTTTTCCTTTCTCAATAAATGCAATTAATTTATTCATTACTTAACTCCTCTCTTATAGAGTTCGATTAAATGGTGCATCAAATCTTTTAACAAAATGGTAGTCATCAAGTGATCCTGACCGTGCATCATGGTTACACTATAGGCCAAATCCTCACCAGCTGCCTCCTTAGTCAAAAGGCTTGTTTGCGCGTGATGAGCCTCGGCGATACAGCCACCAGCTTCCTCAACTAAGCTATCTGCTTTCGCAAAATCGCCAGCTTCAGCAGCCTTCAAGGCTTCCAATAGTTTCGAACGAGCATCGCCAGCATAGGCCACGATTTCAAAACCTAACAATGTTACTTCTTCTCTATTCATGATAGAATTCTCCTTATGTATTTTTAATTAAATTTTTATGACAATAAACGTTGGATATGTAGAACTAGATAAACTCGTTCACTTTTATACAAATCAAGACCCGTATGTTGCGTAATCACATCATAGATCTTGGAACCAATCTCGAACGCTTTTGGATAAGATTGTTTAATATGATCTTCCATATCCAGAAGTGATTGGTTATCATCTCTAGATCTGTCTAAATAATCCAAGAAATAATTCAAATGAATCATAAAACGATCATAGAAATGATTATTCTCTTTGGTTCGTTGAATAGCGTAACCTTTTAGCACTTCTTCAACATTCCTGAGAATTTCTTTCCTCTTATCAATCGACTCCACAAGTTCCACTTCGTTTTCACCTTCGGCATTAATGAAATGATAAGCAATCCGAATAATTTCGTCCTCAGGAAAATGATTCGCTAGCTTCTGACGGTAAATTTCAAATGCTTCATTTGCGATTTGAAAAGCTACAGGATACTTGGCAGAAATATCTGGCAGGTTGCTATCCTTGTACCTTCCTTGTGTTAGAGCTTGATAGGAACAGTAAATATGATCTGTCAAAGTCACATAGAGATACTCTTGAATCGGATAATGATATTTCTTAGAAAGCTTATCAATAATCTCGTAGGTCACTGTGATAAAATCAAGCGGAACATCTTTGAGCAGAGCCATAAAGTTTTCTCTGGACTCTTCTGTCTTCATCCGAAAGATTTTCTCAACCTGATTTTCAGCAATCAAATCCCCCTTCTTTTTCCCAAATGCAATCCCCTTACCAATCACAATCACTTCTTCTCCTTTGTCATTTCTGACAAGCGAGACGTTGTGATTCATTGGGTTTAGAATTCGATACATGGCAACCTCCTTTTATCTCTTAAAGGTATATGAGTATAAAAAATGACCACAAATGAACTAGAAAATCCTTTGATTTCTAATCCACCTGTGATCATGCCTAATATTACTTAGTAACACTCACCTTGTATTAACTTGTGATTTAAGTATAGCACAAGTAATTTTTTTTGTAAACCTTTACATTCAACTTGTTTGTGTCTAAATTTTTGGGAATAATCAAATATCCTTATAACTCAATAAGAAAGCGAGATTTTTCAGACAAAAAAACTGGAAAAAGTTCCTTACTTTACTCCAGTCCTTGACTATATTGCACTATTTATGCTACAATATTGTTTGACTGATTAAGCAAAGTGTTGGTTTGTCTTAATCGGTGGTGTAGAAGTTGCTGCTTCTACACCTTTTTCTTTTTTATATTTACTCTATTATTGTAACACACATTAGGCAAAAAAGCAACTGTTTTGTATAAAAACATGATAAAAAGACCTCTAAAAATTCTTTTTTTAGAGGCTTTTGTCTGCTTTCAAATTTTATTTATGCCCTCTTTTTCTGATGACAGCACCGTGTGGCTTATGGTTAATACGAAACCCTGCGCCTAATCCCGAATCCCTAAATTCCTCATACTCTTGTCTCCAAGCTCCAAAAAACAGCTCATGTAGCTGATCAATTCGCTCAATAAGAATCATCTTGGCCATGGTACAAGCCCCTTCGATGGACCAATACATCCCTCGATGTTTCATGCGGTAAGTGACCTTTCGGTGCTGACTCTCCATTACCCCGATACCACGTGAGGACAATCCTCTAAGTTTAGGTGGCCTAGTGTCACAGAAATTTCTTAATAATTTCTTACGAAAATTGTAAAAATTATCAAGAGCTTCTTGACTTTCTGTGAGAGATTCAACTGTATCTAGTACGGTCTGAAGCAGGCTCTTCTGATGATTTTTGATGGCCTTAAAAGCAAGATCAAGTAGTGTAGACGGGTACAGCTTCAGGAATCGTTTAAGTTCTTCATTGACATGATAGGCATCCCAGAAATGCTCATGACGTTTAATCCGTAGGACCTTCTTAATTTCTTGAAATACTCTGCGAGAATATCCTTTACCATTGTCCGAGTTAGTGATAAGAAGAGTTCGATCAGTGATTTCAAAATGATTATAGAGATAGTCTATCAATTCTTCCTTTGCTTGTTCATGGCTTGTATGGATAATCTCATGCTTATTCTCTAGTACATACCGATTATTACCAACCTTCTTAGCTCCAGTATGAATCAGGAAATGGGCTAAGTCTGTATTGTGTCGTTCATCATTGCTTGATGTTGTCTTGACGAGCACACCATCTCCCTCCAGGTAGATTTTATCTGCCTGGATTTTTTTCGGTTGCTCATCACCTCTAAAAAGCCGATAGCGTTCCCTATCTGAAAAGAGTCTGCCTGCCATTTTTACAGACTTCAAAACAGCGTCCTTTGTTATCTCCAGGCGATAAGCATCTTAACTGTTCGACAAACTTCACGGTAGGATAAAACAGAAGCGTGTTTTGCCATGTGAAAAATCAACTCAGGAGAATAACGCATATACTTTTCTAGACCTAGCCACTCATCTACGGGATAACAACTTTTCTTTCCCTTTCGCCAGCGATTCCTAGAGAAGGTCACCTCTCCAAATGTAAAAACAACTGTCCTCTCTGTACTATCTATCCGCTTATATCCCCTCAGTCTCATGGAGGGAGCAATCTGCTCGTCATAATCTCTTACTCGCTTCAGGAATTGCTGCTCACGTTTGCGATCTAGTTCTGCGACAAATTCTTTTTCATCAAATCTAAACATACTCTCTATTGTACTGAAATCATGACTAGATTGAAAACATCACAAACTTTCTGCAAGACTCTTTCAAAAATAAAAACCTTCCCTTAGTTGGAAGGTTGTTTAATTATA
>JXRG01000035.1:0-12233 GCA_000831085.1 Streptococcus sp. DBCMS | reverse complement strand
GCGCTTATAGCCTATCTTGTTAGTCGTTTTATACTTTTGAATGTTAAGGGCTTCGAGCTTGGCTCCGACTTTGTCCATAGCCTCATAGAAGGGGCGGTCAATTTTCTTATTGATGTAGGTGTTCACATTCTCAGCATACCGCTCCAAAGTAGAGAGTTTTGCTTGCAGAGTTTGGGCAGTGCTGGTTTCATCGTGATAGGTATAGGAAACGACACCGTCCGTATCCTTTTCCTTGATGAGTTTCTGGACCTTCTCAGAAATCTTGACCAGATCCTCCACCCGTTTGGCAAATCCGGTCGAAGCTGTTCCTGTACTATAGCTCCCTGCTTGAGCATTTGTGTAATTTCCATAGCCACTGCTAGAGACTGTGGCATTTTCAGTGAGGCCCGTTATGGCTTGTTTCATCGTCTTCCAGGTCGATGAATGAAGTTCTACATCTTTGGTCATTGATCACCTCGCGGAATGATTCCCAGAGTTTTTAAGTTTTGTACGAGAGCGGGATCAGCAACAAGACCATTTATAAAATCATCTCTAAGCTTGGTATCTTGTTCGATCATTTGATCCATCATGCTTAAAATCTCACTATTAGCACGTCGGTATAGGTCTCCGACTTCATTGACTTTATTGAGCATATCGGCATAGTGGTCCATTGCTTTTGAAGCTTCTCCACCCTCATAATATTTCGTTTCAGATAGGCTCTTCAATTTTGGAGCTAAGTTATTTTGAAATGAAATTTCAATATTGGTGATGTAAGACATGATTGTATGCATTTCATCAGGATTCATGGTGATTTCGTTAGATCCACCACCACCCATTACAGTCGTTTCAGTCACTACCATTTTCAAAATCCTCCTCCCTAAACGGAATGGCAAGCCAGCTATACAATCTCTCAAGGAAATAGTATTGGCTAAAGCGGTATAACTCTTCTTGATTTACATCAAATCCCAATAGTTGGCCCTCTTCTTCAACGAATAGATACGAAGCTGTTAATAATGCTGCGTGTCTGGTCTCGCACATTTGTTCCAAAGGATAATACTGTACGATCAGCGCTTGATCTGATGCTAAAGCCGTTTCGATATCAGGAGTTAGTTGCTTTCTTTCAGTTAGAAAATCAACCTCATCTTCCAGAGGAATCCTCGTCACCAATGGGAGCTTGTCTTGAAGCAGCAATAAGCGACTCATAGGACTAATCTTGACAAGTTGATATCCCTGACCAGTATCTACGATTAGGATAGAAAAGTTACTGTCTCGGCATTGCATGAAATAGAAATTATTTAGAATGACCAAAGTTCTACCCAAGCAATATTCTTTTAGAGTCTCAACTATGACAAACCCTGCTTTTGTTAGTGAACCATCCTCATTCACCAAACCTTTTTTCTCAAGATCTTCTTTGGCTATCGTCCATATGAGTTCAGAAGCAGTGACAATATCATCTAGCGTGGGCAACCCGGGCATCAACTCCCCATCAAAGGCACCGATCAAATAATGGAGTTCATGAATAGAAAACGTTTCTTTATGTGACATATTTACAACCCCTTTATTGATGCAACTTCTGATGAGTTATTGTAATTATCAATTGATTTTTTCAAACCAGAGACTGCTTTTTCATGTTCGTTCATGATAGATCTTAGATCCTTATGGTATTTATGGATAATGTCTAAATAGGATTCAAAAGCTACCTTAGTTTTTCCTGACCACTTGGCAGATTGGAGATAACTTTTTAATCGGGTAACCGTTTGATACGAGTTCGTCAGTTCTTGATTGATCTCTTTTGAAAGCTTAATAGCAGTTTCCAAATCTTTATATTTGATTTTTAAATCCGCCATGAATCTTACCTCCGTCTTTTATTTCTATTTCTACGTTCCTCAGCCTGACGTCTTGCTTCAGCTTCCCTCTCTCGGCGTTCTTGCTCAGCTAAACGCTCATAGTATTTGTATCGTTCATAGGCTGCATCAACAGCACTAGATAAGCTTTTTGCATCGCTAGACTGATTGGTTCGTACAGTATCAACTTTTCCTTTTACTCGACCTTCGCTATCACTAAAAACATCCTCTGGAATAAAACTTGAACTCATTGAAGGTCGAGAATTGGTATAGCTATCGACTTTCCCTTCCATTGTTTTTAATTTAGAATTAAAGCTTTTTAATTGACTGTTCAAATCGTTATACAATGCTTTATATTGTTCCCTTTTCTTTTCTGTATCTGTTCCAAACCACGCGTCCCATAATGACATACTGAGTAGCTCCTTTTAAAACTTTCTGCATCAAAGCAAGCGAAAGAATACCACGAATTCATCAAATAAGAAGGGAAAGTATAATCCCTCGAATAAAGTCGGGTAACACTTTAAAAATATTCTCATTTTATTTTATCATATTTTCTAATTATTTAAAATCAAATGAAGAAGGATCTAATCCTGTTCAGTATAGAGTTAGATCTTTCAATGATTTTTTCCAACTTTTGAAGCAATACATAAAAGTACATTAAGGAAAATATTTTTTCCAAAAAATCCACTAAAAATAAATTCAGGAAACCGTAATCTGTCTGTTTTTATTAAAATTCCTAATGATTTAAAGGATTTCAATAACGATATGAAGAGCTATTTCAAAAGACACGAAAAAAGCACCCATGAGGTAAACTCTTGAGTGCTTTGAAACCTTGATAGTATCGTGTTGATTAACGTTTTGAGGAAACTAACTTTGTCAGGTTGCAGCCACATTTGTAAGCGACTAAAGTCGCAACAACTGTGTCAATTGCACCAATTTAGTAAAAAAGCACAAAAAAAAGAACACCCCGAAAGGTGCTCTTTGTAAGTATAGTAATTCTTTCGAATTAACGTTTACTAAATTGTGATGCTTTACGGGCTTTCTTAAGATCTGGCTGGAAACACTTTTATTTTAATAAGTTTCAAGATGGGCTTAAAATCAATGTTTTTCTGCTTTTTCAGAAAACAAAATTTCATCTAATTTGAATAAATTTCATTGGAATGATGTGAATTTTACCCTAAAAATACACAAATTGAGCTAAATTTTACCAAAAAGTTCACACCATTTGAATCGTTATTGTTTTGTACATTTTTAATAGATAAAAATTTAGAATAAATCTTAGGTATCCGATTTAGATTATAAATACTTAACAATGAACATTTAATAACTCACTTCATTTCTCAAACAATCTATCTTTCATGGAAAGTTCTAAAATAATCATTTTGTTTTGTTCCTCCAATGACATCCCAGAGGATACCAACTTTTCTTTTAAAATCGCTGAAATATATTGTATTTGATTACTTTCCACTTCGTCAACTAACGCCCTAATATCATCACCTTCAATACTCTCAAGGACATCATGTACAATAAATTTAGGAGTTGTTTTATTAATTTTTCTAGCAAAAAGTTGATAAGCAATATCGTATGCAGCGATAAGGGACTTTCTAGTCCCTGTACTTGTACCTTCAGATAGTTGACCAATTGAAACTGGAAATTCATCTGTCTTGGGATTATAAAGTAAGACAGGCTGTTCTTTATTTATTCGACCTGCAACGCTCTTAAAATAACTATTAAAAATATCCATTTTTTTCTGGTATTCTACTTCATTATTTTTAACAGTCATCTCCAGTTCAGATAGTCTTTTTTCTATAGACTGTTTTTGCTCCTCAATGTTTTCTAAGCTAATAATTGTTGAATTATTTTGTACTTTTTTTATTTTTTAACTCATTTAGTTGATTTAATTTATCATAATATAAATCTACTTTATTTTCTTCTACTAAAGAAATAAATTCTGAATTTTTTTCAGTCAATTCCGTCAATATATTTTCTTTATTTTCCTTTTCTCTTATCAATTCTTGAATTCTATCATTAAAATAAGACAATTTATTTCTACTCAATTGGGAATTAAATTCAACTAAATCTAAAAAAGTTTTAGTAATACTAGGCAGCAATTCTGAAATCTCTTGAAAAAAGTCATTTGCCAGTTCTTGATTAACTATTCTTTGGGATTTCTCCTCAGCCTCTTTGATATATTTTTGTAACTGTAAAATGTCAAAATCAATTTTACTTAATTGTCGACTTATCTCCTCGTATTTTTTTCTAATATTGTTGATATGAACCCTATTTTTCTCAAATGCTTTTTTATCCACTAAATCATTTATTTCTTTTTCTAACCGATCAATTTCTTTATCAATTGCAACATTAATTTGTTTTATTTTTACAACATCATCTATAGTATTTGTTTTTTTTATAATTCTCTTCCTTACTTTTTATTTTTTTTTAATTCCTGTTTTAATTTACCAAGCTCTAAATCATTTTTAGGATCTGAAATATCGAACAAATAATTATATATAGCACGATATTCCGAAATATTTGAAAAATTATCTAATACTTTTAAAAATTGAGTATTATCCTTAGTCATTAAAATTCGTACAAATGACTTTATTGTGCTTCTAAAACTTGGCTTTTGAGAGCTGTTTTCAAACAATAATTCATTTAAATATTTGTTAACTTCATCATATGAAGTTTGCTCACCATTAATATATCGCTTACCTCTGTTAAACAACTCTGTCTTTATAGAAACTTCTTTAGAAGGATGGTTGAAATCATCTATTAATACCATATCAGTATAGATTTTTTGATTTTCAATGAACAATCTTAATTGTTCATTAACACTCTGTGTTTCATAATCTTTAAAAATGGCATCTTTACTTTTTGCCCCTAAACTTAAATCCAGTAGTTTTAAGCATGTTGTTTTTCCAACTTTATTATGCTTATCAGACTTCTCCGAATCCACTATAAAATTAATTCCATTTTTAAATTCTATTTTTCTCAATACAACATCAGTATTTTTACTGATAATACTCAAACTTTTAATGAACACTCTCAATATCTCCTTCATTATTAACTCTTATTTTATCTAATAGAAAAAGAAAATCTAGTGCTAAAATAAAAAAAATCATAATTTAGGTCATCTTCAATTTCTTTTTGTAGTTCTATATAAAGACTTTCTATATTGACTTTCTTCTTTAAAATCAAGCCATGTACAATAGCTGAAAGATAAAAAATAGTCTTTTTGGGCTCAGCATTTTTATCAAGTAATAACATTATTATCCCCCATATAAATATTTGGATTCAATAATATCTGACACTCCATGACTCCATATTGAAGAAGTGCAATAATAAATTTATCCAATTCTAGGTCATCAATTTGACTAGATAAAAAATCAGGATCTCTCGCGATTCTTTCTTTGATATCATCATGCATCTTTTTCAAACATTCATCACCATTACCTACTATCGGATTTCCTTCTGCATCTATAAGAGTATGATCCATAAAAATATTCTTTATATTTTCAACTACTCTTTGACTATCTGTGAATTCATCTTTTAGTACCTTTTCTAGTAAAATATAGTTACCGAGACCCTCTTTAAATAATCTAATATATCTCCTAGAATTATTAAATTGTAATTTCGCTTTTAATTCAGCTGGTTGTTCAAGTAAAAATTTTTCATCGTTCTGAGAGTGAAATCCTTCAACATATTTTAAAAGCTGAAAAATAACAGTTGGGATCAATGTACGCTGCTCAATATTTGTTATGTATAAATTTTGAGTATTATTATTGCTATGATTTCCAATACTCTGAGAATTAGCCATCTATTTCCCCCTATTACCAATATTTTGCACATTATTACTACTATTATTACCTATATTTTGACTATTATTAGAATTTTTTATAATTACTTCAATGTCTTTCTTATTTTTAAGAGAAATTGCCGTAGCATATATACCAAACAACGAGCCAACTATTCCCAAAATTGTATTTACAGTTTCCATTATCTACCTCTCATATTATATACTAAATATCCATGTGAAAATTAATGTTCCACCGTCACACTTCCCCCAGTTCTCTCAACCGTTCCTGCCCTATCTTCAGCATCTCTTCCTCCACCTTACTCCATTTTCCGAAGAGGCATGCTTGTAGAACTTCTGCTGCTGAGGTTTCGTCTACTTGCGAATCATAAACACACGATTGATCTCTTTGGTAAATTTGAATTTGATTAAATAGCTGAACATTTTCTAACTCTCGTAAGTTATCAACTAAATGTTCTACAATTCCATCATGGTGCTCTTTGGGAGTCGCTCTAGCTTGACTAGGATCTATAGCATAGAGCTCTTCATAACGTATCAAGGTACTGAGATAGGACAATTTTGGCTTGGTCGCAATTAGTGCAAGTGAGACTTGATATCCTTTAGTTATCAATAATTGTGCCGTTTTTCTAGGAACTTCTGTTGTTCTCAAGGTGCCCTCTATTAACAAATGATAACCTTGTTTACTCAATTCATCTACGAGATGTTCAACCATTTTTCCCGCAAATACTTTGGTATAATCCACACTGTCTTTTCCATACTTTTCCTGTAGGTCAAGGTAGTTCGGATGAAAAGAACGATAACTATCTCCATCAATGATAATGATATTGCCTTGAAATTCCCTTTGTTTAATACGATGAATCGTTGTTTTACCAGCACCACTCTGTCCACCTAGCAAGATGGCCTTGGGCTGAGACGAAGTTGTTTTACCACGAGTTAAAGAACGAACGAGTCGTTTGGATGCTCGTTCAAAATCATCTTGACTAAATTCTTCTAGTTTCATTAAGCCACCACCAGATGAGTAGCTTGTTCTAGCATACGTTCAATGCCATCCAAATAGCCATTATATCGCTCTACATCCTCAAAAGTTCCTACAAGATAAATCTTCGTGTTAATCAAATCAGAAAGATCATCGCTCATTAGAACCCAAGGATTATTAGCATCATCAAATGCAATTTCTAGTTCATCTTGTAAACGATAAAGTTGCGCTAAGATATTCGCCCCTCGCTCTTTAATCACTTCAATTTTCAGAGTTAACTGATAATCTTCTACTGGTGTGAGCATTTTTTCCTCCCCTACGATATCGATATAAGAAACATTAAATTTCTTGCAGATACGATCTATTAATTCTGTCGAAACTCGACTTGTTCCATTTTCATAACGACTCAGACTATTTCTAGAAATACCAACAATCTTTGCAAACTCAGGCTGGGTTAATTTATGTGTTTTACGTAACGTTTTTATATTTTCTCCAATCATGTAACTCCTCCTTTTATTTATTTCTATTATAGCACAAAAAATAAAAACGCACCAAAAATGGTGCGTTTTTATTTACAATAGATTCACAATTGTATAATCTTCGCTTTGCAGTAATTCCAAGACTTTTTTTACAAATTGCATTGACAGCAATCCTTCAATCTTAGAGCCATGAGTTTTGAAATTTTTGTCGATTTCTTGAATTTCTAATTCTGTATTGCTTTCAGCAATTTTCTCAGAAATGGGTGAATGAAAACTATATTCCCCAATTTCGTAATACAAGAAATATAGATATTTTTTTGTTCCTAGATGATAATCAAAAAACTCGATCTCCATATCTTTGTCGTAATCATAGTAACTATTTTTCCAAAAAATATCATTAGTTTTTTCTTTCAATAATTTCTCATAGTTTTTTTCATAACTATATACTCTTTTTTTCTCTTCGCCAATGAATTGTTTGTGGATCAGAGTCGGGGTAGATACTTTCAAAAATTCTTCTTTTAGTTGATAGTATTTCCCCATTTCCTCTTCCGCTTTTTCAATATTACTCTCCAAATGCTGATGGAACTTTCCATTTTTGTATTCTTTAATTTTATCACGATAATTTTTAGCTCGTTTATTCACAGAATATATACATTCTGCAATAATTTCATTTGTAATTTTTTTCTCATTGATCAATTCTTTATATAGGTTTGGAGTTTTCATTTCATAATCCCTTTTGAACTATCTCTTACTATCATATGTTAAAAAACTAATTCACATGTTTTATTGTAACGTCTAGTTATCTTTTTTTCAATAACTAGATGTTTCAATTTTAATAATAATCTCTTAATTCACCTGTTTTGTACTGTTCAACCAATTCCCAGAGATTATGAGTAGTTAAATCTGGTACAAACGTATACCATTTATTAGCCACGAACAACTCAACTAACATATCAATTGCATATTTGAAATTTAAAATCTCATTCATTTCTGTAATACTATAATACAGTTTATCATGGCAACAGTGATAAATAATCAAATTCAACCTATCATCAATGAAATCAAACTCTAGTTCTTCTCCTTCACGAGATAAAGTTAGATAAAAATTATATTCATCACGACAAAAATTAACAGTGACATCAAAATCCGCACCTGTTTCAATTTCGATATTTACAGTCTCTAAAATTTTTTTACATAGATAATCTTTATAAATGTTCATATTTTTTCTCCTTTTATTGTTTATTGAGTTTAAAAATGGATTGAAAGATAACAATGTCTGGGGGGCCAAGTTCATATACTAGGCTATAATAAAAAAAAAACATATGCTCATACATATGTAACCTCCTTTTTTTCTCTCTATATATAGTCTGCCATAAATTTCAAAATATAAAAATAAAGTATTTAAAAAATTGATAACGGTGTTGTTTACTTCTCAATTTTTTGGTACTTATACCTCTTTCTCTCATCCCTCAATTTTTTTGCAATTCTGATTTTTCTGTGTGTTTAGCGTTGACAGGAACGTATGTGTAAGTCACGCTAAACACTCAGTACTAGGTAAAAGTGAATAACGTAAAAAACTTATCCTGATTTTTTATTTTAAAATTTGTGGCATACTAATATTATAGAAATAATTGATTGAGTAGAGACGTAACTAATATAGCTACGTTTTTTTTATGTTTGAAAGGAGGTAGCTATCTTGGAAACAGTAGGTTTAAGCTGGGTTAGGAAAGAACCAGTTTTGTATTTCATTAACTAAAAAAAATAAATGTATAGATAATAAAAGAAATGTCAATGGCAGTTTAAAAAAATTTTTTGATCGTAACAAAGTAAAGAATAAAAGTAAAAAACGAAAGTAAATAACAAAAGTCTCAAAATAGAATACAAAAACTAGCTTAGCTCAGTCGCTAAATTCAGAGCATTTAAACCTGAAAAAGACTAACAAGAAAAAACAACAGATCTTTATCTGCAAGATGGAACTCTACATTTTATTTGAATTGAGTCAACTTGTCATGTTGTAAAATGGCTTGGTTATCTTCTTAGCCATCAATTAAGAAGCGCCCTCAGCAAAGGGAAGATACTACATCAGTGAATATAAGCTTAAGTCACTGCACTACTTCAACTTGAATTAAAAAAGACCTTAAGAATTTTCTTAAGACCTTCTTTAAAAGCACATTATCTACTATAGAAAGGAAAGAACTATGGCAAAGAAGAAACGTAGTCGTGCTGATCGACGAAAAGCTAAAGAGAAAGCTAAGAAACAACAGATGGATTCTCTAACAACTTTCGAAGGCCGTAAACAATTCGTCCAATCAAAAGGACTAACTAATCTAGTCACGCGCTTTAAAAAAGGAAAGGGTATCAAGCGAAATGAATCCAAAAAAACGGGAGAAGACTTTCATTTAATCCATACCGACCGAACTCTTCATAACTACGCTGGTTCTTGGAGCAGATTCGCTTCCTTTGTTGCCACAACAGCTACTGCCGAAGAGTTAGAAGCTCTTGATAAATCTAACGATATAGAAGGATGGATTGATTAGTAAATCAATACTTAGAACATTGTAAGAAATTAGGACTTTCTGCTCCTACTCAGTCAACTTACAAGGCTGCATTAGCAAAAGTCTTGGGGGTGTCTTCTACTGCTTTTATTGCAACGGATATTCGATATCGAGCCAACAAAAAGAATAATCGTTTAAAATCTAATGACGACAGAATGTCTGAAGAAACGAATAATCGCTGGTTTTCAATCGTATCTGCCACTGGGCTACGAAAAAATGAATTAATGGCTATTACAGGTGATTCTCTATACCAACGTGAAGATGGCCAATATTATCTTAAAATAAACGGTAAAAAACATAAAACAAAAGGAGCACGAGATCGATGGGTTCTGATTATTACACGTGACAAAAAAGAATTAGAGAGGCTTGTTGAAGAATTTAAACTAGCTGGTAAAAAGCGTGTGTTTCAAGTTCCAACTGCTTTAAAACCTCATAAATATCGTGCAGAATACGCAAAACGTCTTTATCTTCTTGTCGCACGGGATCCAAAAGACATCAAGGATAAAAGGGAAAAGATTTATCTAAGAGGCGAATTAAAAGGTGTTGTCCTTGATCGAAAGGCTTGTTTAATTGTATCACGTGCTCTCGGACACAATCGACCAGAAGAGTTTCAAAAATCCTATGCATATAAGTTAATCGCACAAGCAAACTAAATAACTTTTTCCAAACATTATGATATATCTCTCATTAAAATTAAAAAATTCAACTAAATAAAAATCGTACTGAAATTATTGAACTTTTTCTCAGCATATTAAGTCTAAATGAAAAATAAAAAATAAAAAAACATCAAAAACTAAAAAAAATTTTATAAAAATTTTTTTGTAGGAAAGAACCTACTTTTTTCTTCAAAACCTTGTCACTACGCGTTTTTTAAAGCACTCAAAACTGAGTGTTTTTTTTATTTTTAAAAATTTTTTTCATTTTTTAATTTGTTTTTACTAAAAATAGGCGTTTTCTGAAAGATTTGTGGCATACTAACTAATGTAAAAAATAAGGAGGGTTAATTTTAAAGAAAGTTACATTTTAAAAGTACATCTTCATTACAGATTTAACAACAAGGAGGAACATACATGGTAAGAAGATATAAAAAAAGTAAACGAGAAAAAGAAGTAGTCAAGAGACCTCCCTTATCTCGTGAAGAAATAGAAGAAAAGGAAAGGCAAAAGGAAAATAGAGAACTTAGGAAGAAAGAATTACTAGAATCACAGAAACAAAACGAAAATTTTATAAAATCTTGTTTCTCAATTGTTCCATCTCATTGGGGTATTGATAACTGTATAGTATCAATTCTTAGCCCAAAAGTAAGTTATGATCCTAACGTTTTTGATGAACAAATATATATAGACACTGCTTCTATAGATTACAACTCAAAAGGAGAATTAGTTAAAATCACAATTCAATCAGTAGATCTAGGAAAAGTGACAATTAGTTTAAAAGAAGTAGGTTATACCAAGAAGTATATTGCAATCCAACTTAACGGTCCTTCTCCTAATTTTCAAACTACAGGCATTGAGGGGATTAAATTAAGATTAAAAGAAGTATTATATAAGTTAGAAAAAGATTATAAGATTAAAATCAAATATAATCCGAATTCTATTATGTTTAAGAAAATTGAATTAGCATTCACAATTGCTTTTGATAAATTACCGTCTTTACCAACTCGTCAATTATTAATACGGTCACTTGCAGAAGAAGAAAAGAATAGAGATTTAAAAAACCATAGAACAAGTAAAAATGCAGATAAGTTTTCGATGGTATCGATTGAGATTAATAAGAAAGAGAAACACATCTTATATAACAAAATTGAGAAAGCAAAAAAGAACAAACAAATCCGTAAAACATATTCATCTTTAAAGAATTTAGAGATCTTTAGATATGAAGTCGAATTAACTGGCAGTAAGATAGCTGAGCAATTAGACTCCCATTACTTAGCACGATTAACTGATGAAAAGATTATTCAATATTTAGAGATTCTAATATCTGATGGGGTTTTTCGATATATAAAAATAATCATAAAAGCAACTAAAAAGTGCGAAAAGATGTTAAAGAGAATTTATAAGAAAATTCAACCACAAGTTTATACAACGGAATTTTTATTCTCTATTAGTGATCAGTTATCAACTACCACAGTATCAGATTTAATTGATGAAGATATCATTACATTTCTTCCATTAAGATTTTTAAAAACAAATAGAGGTACTACTAAAAGAAGAATCCTAGAAAGGTTCCAATACCAAGAAAAAAAAACTGGAACAAAACATGAATTTGGAAAAATGACAAGTTGGCAAGTTCTAGAAATAATAAGGGTAATGTTCCATTCACTAGAAGAAGCAAAAAAATATGGTTTGGGCACTCGTATAAGCCCTTCCACAACTTCTTATAAAACTTTTCCACTAAAAACATACTCCTTAAAAGAAAGAAATGAAATCTTCAATGAAACAATTACAGAAAATACAAAAGAAAAACTTGAAGATAAAATGTCAAAACGGATCTTAAAAAGATTTAGAGACGGAATATAAATAAAGCAGTTATTTTAATAGCAAATATATTTTTCAATGTTAAAAAAACGTTGATATATCAAGGAAC
>JXRG01000034.1:0-12235 GCA_000831085.1 Streptococcus sp. DBCMS | reverse complement strand
ATACTGAGTGATAGAGCTGTCCAAGTTCTTGATCTGATTGAGCAGAAAGTTATAGTCCATGACCGTGCTGGTATGACTGCTTCCATCATAGCTCACCAAGTCTGAAATCTTGTCCTTGGTCGTATTCAAGAGCTCAATCTCACTCTTCAAATCGTCCCGTGAACTCTTTAAAGCACTATGAAGGTTGGTAAATACCTGACCTGGCAACTTTGTATGAAGATCACCGTCAATCTGGTAGTAACCGTCCTTGTACAGTAGGAGATTGGTTGAGTAGTCATTCATCAGGTTGACCAAAGTCTGAAGGAGAGTCCCATGTACCTCTACTAGTAGGTACGCATACTCGAGATGGCCTGACCTTGGAGATTTTGATTGTTGATAAAGTCTGTCATGGCCTTGTTTAGGCTCGCAACGGACTCTCCCCAAGCATTTATCGTCTTTTGACTTTCCACTTGAACAGAGGTAATATCATCAAATTTTATATTGTAACTCATAGCACCTCCCTACTGCAAACCAGGAAACATGTTTTGACCCAGGACACTATCTGTCCGATGCATCTCTTTCCCTGTGCCTGCCATCAAAGCGATATCTGTCTCCAGCAAAGTCGTATAGGTCTTCACCAGCGAGTGGAGCTCATTGAATTGTTCCTGATACAAGTCCAATCCTTTCGATGTAGCTGTCGTATTAAAACTTGGTTTCCCAACTCCTGCCAAACTAGCCTTGGCCTTGGATAGACTACCGATGTGTGAGTTAAACAGAACCTCGGATAATTGAATCGTTCCATACATGACCTTACCCCTCCTTCGTATGTAGTAGCTTCTCGATGGAATTTTCCAAACTATTCTTCAAACTCTGAAGACAGCCAATAAGGCCATTTTCTTCAATCTTTTGATTTTCCAACCTAGTGATTTCATCACAGATAGCATCATAGAAGGTATCCATCTCTGTTTGGAAACTCGTGTAGTCACTGGAGAAGCTTTCCCACTGCTTGATGAAGGCATCTTTTTGTTTGCCCTTCCAAGTAGGCTGATAATTTTTCCTAATAATCTTTTTTTTAGTATCATGAACCTTTTTTTGAATTTCCCCTACAGACTTCTTGGCCGTACGAAGACGTTCCAACTGTTCATCGATAGTCGTAATCCGTGATTGGGCAGAGGAGATGCTGGCAGAGTGAGCGCTCACCTGTCTTTGCAGAGAATCGATTTGCATATAATCAACTTCTCCCATCTCTTAACCTCCCAATCCATTTACATCGTTCAATTCAGCTACATTTCCTTTAGGGATATCTGTCTGGTCTATAACCGCAGCAATATTTTCCAACATGAGGTCATTATCCTCATCACTATAACCCTCTTGAACAACCTTAAAAATATCTTCGTCATTGAAGTAGATAAGGCTATCGCCTACCATCCCTTCAGGATAGAGGCAAGCCCCGTAGTCAAAGCGATAAATATTCCCTTTGACAGGCGCTGCGATGACCCGTGCAATGATTATCATCTTCTTTGTATTTCCTTTTAATATAATGATACTGCCGAGTGGCAACATGGTCGTTTCTTTCATCGTATCCCTTTCTAAATTTCTAATAATTGAACAAATTCATAACGATCTGGGTAAAGAATGTATCCTTGCTTAGGCTTCAGCGCCGGTTCATTCATGATATAAGGATAGCGAGTATGATCTTGATCGCTAATGCGTACACCAAGGAAGACTTGTTCTACTAACTGATTAACTAGTTTGACAAAATTATCGTATTGATTGGTTACTAGATCCTGATAAGCACCAGCAAATACTAAAGTCACGCCATAGCGAGAACCTTCCGTAAGAAGTTCTTTGAAGTCTACTTCGTTCATCCCTGCTGCCATAGCTGTCGCCGCAATATCAGGGATCAGAATTAACCATTTAGGATAGTCCTGACTTGGCGTAGCCACTCGTTTCTTAAAGTCTTCTAATATTGTCTTCATCACATTATCGACTTCTAAAGAAGTATCGAAACGTTGGATGCCATCAAAAAGTTGGTTGCTGATACGCTGACTAGGATCTAAGATAAGCGTATTATACTTACCTGACATACGTTCCAAATGATACTCTAATAATTTATAGTAATTCGTTACAAAAGCAGGACTGTCTGAGGCTATAAGAATAGGTCGCTCGAAACTAAAGGATGCTGGAACAACAGCCTCTCTTTCGAGTCCCAAGATAAAGTCTTGGCTGCTTTCTAGGATTTCTGACAATCCTTCTTTGGTTACCTTTTCTGGCAACATTGGGATACCTGCAGGAAGCGGTCCATCGTATGCCACAGCCATGGCTTCTTGTTCTGCACGAACTTCTTTTATGTAGTCCGTATAGTATTCACTACTGTATGGTAACATCACTTGGAATTGGACGATATCGTCAAATTTAGCTATCGCCCGGCCTTTGATTTCATCGAGTGGAATGTTTGAACGTCCTACTACACCTGACAAGTCACTGTTATCAAATAAGAAGAGCGAAATCTTAGTCTTAAAGTTGGATTGCAACTGTAAACGCATTGCATTGAGACGAGAAAGTGTCACGACTAGATAGATTCCTAGAGAAGCACCATCGCGAGCGATGACATTTAAAGTATCATAAAAGGCATCTACAAATGGGGCATCCATCACACTATCAAAACCATCTATCTCGATGAAAATAGTTGGAAAACTCTCATCTGACAACTGATTGTACTGCGTTAGATTTGTCGCTCTTGCTCGCGAAAGAGCCCGTTTCCGAGTTTTAATCTCTCTATTCAAGAATCGAAGAGATTTCATGATTTTCTCAGTCTCATCCAAGGTGAAATAATCTGCAACATGAGGAAAATCAGAAATAGAGATCAAGCCACTAGTACCAAAGTCATAGAGGTAGAAATGGACCTGTTCTGGTGTCTGCTTACGGATCACGTCCATCGCAAAGTTCTGTAGAAAAGTGGACTTCCCGAATCCCGGACTAGAAACTAATAGAATATGGCCTCTTTGTTCCATATTGAAATAAAGGGGTGATTGTTCCTGTCTTTCAGGAATATCTTGATACCCAACCAAAATAGGTTGTAAGGCCTCTGAACGTCCCCAATAATCCCTGAAGTTAGTCGATTGTGTATCTTTAGCATATATCTTTTCTTCGAGTGGCGGCAACCAAGGACTGGCCACCTGATGAATATGAAGACCGTCAAAGACTTCACGAGCTTTTTCTACAATTGCGTCCAATTCTGTTGGAACAGCCTTTGCTTCTTTTCGATTGACTAAACCACTCAAATCTTTATTAATGGCATTGTATTGGCCATTACTTGTAATCTCATACACCGTTGTGTTTTTTTGAACATGGTTTCGTCCTTCTGGATTATAATCCGCACCCGACCACGCGCTTTGGAATAACTCATAGATTTCATTGTTTCCGACTTGAAGATAGGCTCTACCTGTCTGGGTGATTTCTGCAGCATCAGGTGTTTTGATTACTTCTCTAGAATCCGCAACATCCTGTACTTTAAGAGCTATTTTAAACTTCGAGTTGGACCAGATTTGATCATTAACCACCCCACTAGGTTTTTGGGTTGCTAAAATTAATTTAACTCCCAATGAACGACCAATACGAGCCGTAGAGACCAATTCATCCATGAAATCAGGTTGATTCGCCTTCAACTCTGCAAACTCATCACTAATGATTAATAGATGTGGTAATGGTTCTTTGACCTTCCCTTCTTTGAAGAGTTTCATATACTGGTTGATATGATTAACGTCATTTTCTGCAAAGATACGCTGACGTTTCTTCAGTTCAGCCTTGATAGATACCAGAGCCCGATTCGCCTGGTTGCCATCCAAGTTTGTAATCGTACCAACGACGTGAGGTAGGTCTGCAAAGAGATTAGCCATCCCTCCACCTTTATAGTCAATCAAGAGGAAAGCAACCTCATACGGATGGTAGTTCACAGCTAAAGATAGAATGTAGGACTGAATAAGCTCAGACTTCCCTGATCCAGTAGTACCAGCAATCAATCCATGAGGTCCATGCGCCTTCTCATGAATGTTTAGATAAAGAATATCGTCTCTACCTCGAACTCCTAGAGGAACAGCCATTGTTTGGAAAGTTTCATTGTCCTGCCATCGTTTTAAAAGATCCAGTTCCTCTACCTTATTGACTCCATACATCTCCAGGAAGGTAATGCTATTCGGAATCGAATTACGCAAAGTCTGAACATGATGAATACCCGCAAGATTTCTCGCAAAATTTTCCTTTTCCGATAAACTTACAGGAGGAAGAGGCGTAATTTCTTTATTTATATAATTGCCATCCTGAAGTAATACGGTACCTTTTTTATCTCCTCGATAGTCAACAACTGTCTTAACGTGTTCTGGTAAACTTTCAAGTACTTCTTCTACGAAAACGTAATGAATCCCTAAATGGGATAAATCTTCATTGATGTACTCCATAATGTTGTGATCCAACATCAGGCTTAAATCTGTAATAAAGAGAATATAATGAGGGCTATATTGCTTTTCCTTTCCTTTGTCCTGCTCACTATCTAATTTTCTGTCTTTAATAACTTGATAGAGTGACGTCAATAGTTGATCTCGAGTACGTTGATTGTAAACAAAACCACGGCTATTTAGTGCTTTAATTTTCGTATGAGGTAACCAACGACTCCAATCCCACAACTCCAACTCTTCCTCTCGAAAAATTGGAATAAACTGTAGATCATGATAACTTTGGAAAGTCGCTAATTGCATCATCATCTGTTGAACTTGTTCAATCACTATTTGACGTGTCCCTATATATCCTGTGGGGCTCGTTAATGTATGAGTAATAGGTACCTGCTTGGTCACACGATAGTAGGAAAGTAGTTCTTGAATTTTTTGATTAGCAGCAGCATTATATTTTGTCAACTCAGAATCTGAATACTCAATAGAGAAACTAGAATTAACTTCGCCCAATCCTAAGCGATAAGATAAGAAATCGAAGTGATAGAGTGTTTTCTCATAAATTCGTCGATCGGTTTTTTCTACCATTCCTAAAATACGAACTGTATCAGGAAAATGATAAACCAGAGCATCAACTTGTTCATCACGTAGATCAGCTAACTGTGAATATTTGGTTTCCAAATAGTCCATATAATCAACAATTTTCTGTTCTTGAAGTTCCTTATGTGATTTTTTATCAGAAAAATAAGTATGAATAGAAGTCCCAATAGTAATGACAGACATCCCCATCATCATAAACATCATTCCACCACTACGTGTAAAGTAAACCGTTAGTATCGTAAAGACAATCATCGCCAAAGGGGTAATAATCAATCTTAGTAACGATTGTTTGTTGCCTTCATCATCTGTTGGTGCCGAAGCAATCGTTACTTTATCCTCGGGTTCTCTTAGAATAATCCGTGGAGAGCGATGAAATTCTCTTGAGCGATCTTCGACCATTACTTCAGAAAAAGGCAATAAGCTCGTCTCAATAGAAAATAGTGAATGAATCGATAAGATTTGTTTTTGAACGGATAATGCTAGACCCTGTTCAAAAATAAGTTGATCCATATCTTGAATATCTTGTTTTCCAGTTTTTCTTTCACCATTAACATAATATGGACTAGCACTGTAAATCGTCTTATTTGTACTATCAAAGGTCAAAATGATTTCTACAGGAAAATCAACTAAGCGAATGGTCGCTTCTTTCTTATCTGATAAATAAAGTATTTTCTCGGGAAGAAGGTAATACTCGCTGTTTTTAATAATCAATAAGGACACACTTATATTTTCAGCTATGGAAACCAAATGATACCCATAAGAATAAGTCTCCCCGAGCAGTTCAACTCCTGTTTCCTTGACTTCCAGCACCACATTCTCAAGGATAGGAAGATAGATATTAGAAGCTATAGAAGGTCCCAGTTGATAGGTTTTTCCTGCATAGAGTGGATAAACATTGTCTTCAAAAAATAAATAATTCATAGACCACTCCTATCTTGACTCTGCTGAAGTTGAAGTTGAAGTCGTATTCGACTTGTTCGCTTCTGGTGTTAGGTAGTTTTTCTTTAACTCTTCCAATTTACTCTTATAATTATTTAGTTGCTCTGTACGTTGTTCTGATGTGAGGTTAGGATTTCTCTGAACCTCATCAACCTTTTTGGTAAGACCATACATCAATAATTGTGGGTCATCTAAGTAACTTGCAATATCTATAGCTTCATCAATTTTCGACTGGCCAATTAAGACCCAGTAACGAAGATAGTCTTTATTTGACTGAGATGATATTTTGGATAACTCTGTCTTTTGCGCTTCTGTTAAAGGCTCTGTTTTGATGACGGAATAAGCCACCATATAAGCATCATCCTGACTAAGTGATTTAGAATCTGTATTTTTAACAGTAGATACAACCGATGAATAATCTTGATGTACAAAAGCCAAACGTAAATCTGATATCATTTGTTGATTAGGCATAGCGAACAATGCAAAGTAAAGCACTCCAACAATTGACAGCACTCCAATAAATGATGCAATAATGGTAGTCCACTTCAACCGCGAAACAAGTTTATTAGGAACACGTGAAAATTTTTCTTTATTTTGTTCCTTTTCTTCGATATACTTTTCTAGTAGTAAGGCTAAGATTGCATCCAAATCCTCAGCCTTCATGATGGTCTCACAAAACAGTTTTCCTTTATAAAATGGCGACTGTCCCTCTACTAATTTTTCATAACTTACTTTTTTATCTAGTAGAGATACTATCATGGCTTTAAAGTTAACTGTAAACGCTTCTAGATTTAATGCATCGTAGGGAGGCACTTGCCCTTTAACACCACGAAAAATGAATAGAGGGTTCCCATTTCTTGAAAACACTAGATTACTGGGTGATAACTCATAAGTATAGATTGAATCCTTCAGCGAGTTAAATAATTGGCCAACATTGATCAGATGACGTAATTTTTCTTCATCAATCATCGTAGTCAACTTATCCCAAGAATAATATTCATCTGTCAAAAGACTTTCAATCGTTAGTTTCCCTTCTTCCTCAATGACATTTTGATTCACAAAATAAGCTTGTGTTGCTGTTAATAGAGCATAAGCTATTTCTCGGTTTCCCTTAATATCTCCAACTACTAATTCCATTTTTTGAACGTCCATACCTGACTCCCTTACTATATTCTTTCCAATTTTAATAAAACTCCGTCTTTCACTACTGCTAGACTGCTCGTACTAGCAAGAATTTCTCCCGACTGTTGATTTCTTACACTTGGATTCATGACCTTAACCCCAATACCATAAGTATCAGAGACGATTTGTATCAATTCTTTAATCGTTAACTCGGTAGGGACTCTTAAATCTAATATTTTAGATAAAAAAGGCGAACAATCCAGACTAATATTAATGTACTCTTCCATAGAAACCTCCTAAATCTATTGTGTTATGCCTATTATATCACGCAGAACATGAATATTGAAGAACTTTTTATTTATAAAAAGGGAGATACATTTGTATCTCCCTTTATGTATTTTTCTATCGATTTTATTGTTTAGCTGTATGTAACTTTTTATAAAAGAGCGAGTAAATTGTGACAATCATCCTAGTATAAACAATAAAATTGCGGTCCAAGAAACAGGAGACTTTACGTTTTTAAGTGAAACAGTCTTTTTATCACTGTGGTTGATTTGAATCTGACTGCTAAATAAGGCAGACTGATACTCATTAACGATATTCTCCGTTTCCACTTTAGTGATAAATAAGTTTGTTTTAACTAATTGATACTTTTCTTTATCCAATTTTTTAGTTGTATCAATCAATTTATATGTCTCAGGATGAAATAACTTTGTCAAATTACTCTCCTGTTCAAAGTACTGAATCTCCGTTTTCTTGGTATTTTTATCTAAAGATGTATCTATTTGCAAAGATCCATCATTTGCAAAAGCAACACTTCCTCTTGTAAAAATTGAAAACAATAGAAAGATAAAGACAATGATTTTTTTCATATTACTTGCTATCCTTAACTTGGCGATACAAGAAAGTATTTCCAAGTCCCAAAGCAATCGTTAGAACAACAATTACCATTACTGACTGAACAACTCCATTTTGTTGATTAATGAATAATTTCACTACACCTTCAAGATATGTCAATGGAGAAAGAGCTGTTAAAATAGGAGCCGAATTCACATAATATTCATCAAACAATTGAGTTGCTGAAATGATATAAAGCAGTAGTAGACTTATACTTATCAAGAATCCAAGACTTTTTAGTTTATCCATAAGGATATTCAGACCATATGTCATCATCAGACTTACCAAGACAAGAAGTACTACAAACCAACTCAATTGACTTACAGAGAAGGCAAGTTTAACTCCAGAAACAATCGCAATTATAGAACCTGCTGCTACTGAAATCACACTTAGGAAGAACATTGGTCCAGAAGAATTTCTCCATGACAAACGATCCTTCAAACTGATTAATCTTTGCAATTCTTCTTTATCTGCATGTTGGAAAAGATAAGCAACAACCAAGCTAACAAGATAGCTGACTAAGATAATAAGAAGTCCTGATCTTTCGTCTTGACGATTAGTCTGTGACGGTGAATTTGTTGCGGCTGATACGACATTCCCAATTTTCGAAGCATCAACAGGATTCGACAAATATTCATAGACAGCTTCATTTTTGGTGTTACCCGTTTTAGTATTGCTCAAAACAGTAGAAAAGTTTTTAAGGAATTCTTCGTTTGAACCATATTCACTAGACATGATTTTCTTCAACTCAGAAACGCGTTCACTTAATGATTTTCCGTCTTTTTCCAATGTATTAACATCATTTGTCAACTGAGTCATAGTAGCTTGTATCGTCTCAGAAACAGCTTGGTTTGCTTTTGTATTGTCCATCAAGGTTTTACTAGCTGACATCAGTGTACCTAGGTCACTGTTCATATCCATACTAACTGTAACCATATTAGTATTATCTACTTTTTCTTTTACAACAAAACTAGGCTTATTTGTAATTGTTTTATCCACTAATTTGGTTTGTTCAATTAACTGACTTAACTGAGTCATTAAATTTTTGGTTGTTGTTCTCAGCTGTTCAATATTAGATGTCAATTTTTCAGTGTTAGCTAATCGAGACTGAATATCCCTCAATTTTTTATCAGAAATCTTCAAATCTGATTTTAGAGCTTCTACTGTGGTTGCTTTGATTAGATTGGTCACAATGGTCTTGAGGTCATCATTATTTGCTAAGGAAGCAAGAGAACCTTCTGCTGGAACAAACGTAGTATCTGTGTACGTGTTTTTAGATAAATCTAAGCCGTAAAACGCAGTAACAAGTCCTGATAACTGTAAATACGCCTCAACATCTTTATAAATCGCTTGAGTTAGCTTAGTAGGATTGTACTCCCAGTTAGAAATAATGTCTTGCATCTCATAATGACGATTCAAAACTTTTTTTTTCTGTTTGATTTATCTTAGTAGTCGTGATGGTCTTCGTAATTGTGATAATTTCTGTTGGTTTCTGCCCATCAGACGTAGAGGAACTTGACGTTACAGAAGTAGCTGGACTAACAGGCGCAGAATGAACTGTCTCATTCTCTATTTTATCTTTTTCTACATAAGGGGCATCTTCCTTTATAACTTTTACATCTTCTGTCGTATCTAATTGATACTTAACAAGCACAGGTGATAAGACATTGAGATCATTTTCATTCTTGATTCCTAGTGTGTATGAAATAGTCATACCTGGAGATGCTTCACTAGGGATAGATACCTGATAACTCCCTCCTCCAAGATCAGAAAATCCATAGTTTGATTCTTTCAGATAGTATCCGCTTGGTACTGTTAACGTTAATTTTGAAATTTTTCCTTCAAATGAAGGCAATGTTAGATCACGTTTTGTTGTGCTCTTAGATTTAATGTCATTCTTTAACTGAGAGAATTCTTCATTTTCAAGTGTTGTAGCTTGCAAAGTTGGCAAATCTTTCCCTGTCTTCTTACTATACCACTGTATAAAAGCACTAATATTTTTCAAATGTTGTTTATCAGTATCTGACAAAGAAAGATTATTTATAGCTGCATCATCGTAGTATACACCTGGCCATTTACTAGCAATTTGATTTTGCATACTAGTATTTAACGACTGAATATAACTTCCAAGAGTTTTATTAGCTCCATCTACCGCTGAGGAGTTTTTAGCCAAGGAAGACTCTACTGCTTCTCTAATCTTTGTATCGTAATTTGATAAGGTATCATCAATTTCCTTGTTATTCTTCTTCAAGCTTTCAAGAAGTTTTGTGATATCTTGATTATAGGAAGAAGCCGTATCAGTGGTTTGTTTCCAAATAGCTGGTTCTGATAAATTATTATTATTGTTATTATTAAATTGAGTGTTTATAGCAACTAATTGATCTAATTGTTCCTTAACTGATAATTTAGAAAATTCTGTATCATAGCTGGACAAAGCATCTTCTCTAGTCTTCAAGGATTGATCCCATTTTTTTTGTTGTCCCTTTATTTCTTCTATTGTTCCCTCGTATGTCTTATTAACAGAATCAATTGATTTAAAGGCATCATTTGTATTTAACAGGGTCTTGTTAAATGACAAATACGATGATAAAAGATTATTCGGTGATGAACCTAAGCCATTAAATTGTTGACTATATTGAGCAAGAGGATCCACTAACTTATTATTAAAGGACGTTAGTGACTCATGTTCATTTGTAACCACATCAGCAACCTGGCCTTGTGCTGTTTTCAAATTCCCAATAATACTAGTGAAATAAATATTAATCAAGTCCTTATTAAAAAGCTCTTTGAAAGCTACTACTGCTTGTTCAGCCTGTTTAACAGTCAGTTGATCACTTGATTGAATTTGATATTGAAACTTCGCCTGAACAGGAGAAGTTGATTCGATCGCTAAAGCTTCTTCTGAAAATTTACTTGGCAAGATTATCATCAACTGATAAGTCTCATTTTTTAGACCGTTTTCAGCGATTGACCGAGAAACGACTTCTACTTTGTAATTATTTTTAGCTATGAACGAGTTTACTAAAGTATTCGCAATGTTAACCGGTTGTCCATTATATACCTTACCTGTATCTTCATTAACAACAGCTACTTTGATAGGGGCTTGTTGCACCGAGGAATCTGAGTTCGTTCGACTGATAGGTGTTGGTTTTACAACTGCAAAGAAGGAGACTATCATTGTAACAAATAACAGTAGCATCCCTAAGCTAAATAAAAGTTTCTTATTCACATGTTCTCCTTAAATAAATGTAGTAAAAAAGTTGAGGAGAAATCCTCAACTTTATCCTTAACTATTTTGAATGCCAAAGTTCTTAGATAAAGCTTGGTCATTTTGTTTCATTGCTTCAGCAGTCTTATCAAGTTGTGTGTTGATTTGTTGCATCAAATCCGCAAAATTTACAACCTTCGGTTTCAATTCAAGGAATTGTCTCTCGAAGCCTTGGAAGGCAGCACCTTCCCACTCTGTACGAAGAGTGTCTTGTAGGCGTTGAAGATTGTTCAAGATAACTCTGATATCATTAGCAGCTTTTCCATATTCACGCGCACGTGATTGAAGCGTCTCTGTGGACACACGAATTTGGTCTGACATATTCTTACTCCTATGTTCTTTTTTTCTTATTTTAACATTATTCAAATACTTATGCAAGTATTATATCAAATAATTAAAAAAAATAATATTTTAGCAATAATTAGTTTGATGATATAAAGTATCAAAAAATCAACATCCTACTCAATACGTATGAAACGAAAAATCATACTAATCAATGCAGAAGTCTATTCCTTCCATTCATTTTTCAGATAGTAAGCTCTGGACTTTCTCAGAAATCTTGACCAGATCCTCCACCCGTTTGTCAAACCCGCTCGAAACTGTCCCAGTACTATTGTCTCCTGCTTGGGGACCTCAGCCATGCTGTGGGTGGCCGTGTTAAGAATAGCCTTGTTAACGTAAAGAAAAAGGAGACTACCTGTTTGATAAAAACTGGGTGGAAACCCAGTTTTCTTAGTTTTCTTGGACTAGGAGGTCATATGGAAAGTACTCTAGGTCTTTCAAGCGCTCGTCATAAATTCCTTTAATCTTGCAGGTTGCGGCGGTGTCAAAACTCCAGTAGCCTACATAAGTATCTTTGGTATAGTTGTTATACCATGGAGCATCTGAGTGGCTATAGTACCAGAAGCCCTGCGCCTTAGCTACACTCTCATAAGTGTCTTCAATCATATTTTGATACTCTAAAATCGAATGGAAAGGAACTATC
>JXRG01000033.1:0-14830 GCA_000831085.1 Streptococcus sp. DBCMS | reverse complement strand
TTGGTGAGCTATGATGGAAGCAGTCATACCAGCACGGTCATGGACTATAACTTTCTGCTCAATCAGATCAAGAACTTGGACAGCTCTATCACTCAGTATGAAAGCAACCATGCGAGTCAGGATTTGGTCGCCTTTAAGGAACTTCTAGCTGCGACCAAGGCCTTGATAGCAGAACATGCAGGGAAGACACGGACTGTAGGGACTTATCAGTCTGGAGATTTCGCCAAACTCAAGTCTGTTCAACGCTTTGCGATTGGCTTCATCGCAATTATAGGAACCTTAGGAACTGCGACTCCCTTAGTTGTTGCAGGCGGTATCGTGGGTTTTGGGACGAGTGTCTATGGGTTATCTAATGCAGCAGAAGGCGTTCATAATATCGTACTTGGGAATGCAGGGGATACCCAGACGAAATCCTATAATCTCATCCGAGATACGCTTTTCATGGGGAATGACAAGTTGTATCATGACGTTGGAAATGTCTTTACGACGGCGAGTGCCATCATGATTCCCATAGGGCAGACCCAGAGCGTTGTCAAGGGCTTGACCCAGTTTGCGATAGGGGAAGCAGGTGCCTATACAGCTGGTCAGGTTGCCTATCATGGGACCAAGCTTGTAGGTGGTAGCGAAGAGGATGCTCAAACAGCAAACTTTATCGGAAACCTGGTAGGAGGCTATGTGACCTCCTCAGCAGCCAGCAAGTTTAGTCTTAATAAGGTGAAAGTAGATGTCGAAGCACCGAAGTATAACAAAGAACAAATCCTGAAGAATATAGAGGAAAGCAAACTTGCGAGGGAGAGTTCGAAGTTTGATAACTACCTTCGCAAAGAGTATGCACAACAAGGGAAATACTTTGCAGAAAGAATTTCATGGGGGAATGGCAAATATGCGTACCTCTCTAAGGATATTGATAAGGCAACAGGAAAACCAACACCAGTCAGATATCGTTCTTATCTAAAAGCTGACGGTTCTATCGATTGGCCTCTTGAAAATGGCTTTGTTTTAGATAGTGCTGGTAACCCCATTACAAAACCAGCTAATTTAAAAGTTGGAGATATCATAGATAGATTTGGTGAATCTGGAGGTACATTCACAAGTCCAGTGAAAGAAGGGAAGATAATACCTTTTAATAAACGGGGTCTACCATATCCAGAGGGATATCAAACATATCATCAGTATGAAATTGTGAAGGAAATTAATTTTAAAAATGTAAAAATGGGTTACGAAGGATTATCTAAACCTGATAAAATGATGCTTGATAAATTGATGGGAGAGTATAAATTCTCACTAAAAGATATAGCAGAACCTAAAGAAGGAATGATAGATATTGTTTTCGGTCAAGGTGGTGGAACTCAATTGAAATTTGGTACATCCATCAGTTGGTATGAGAAACTTGGTCTTATAAGAGAGGTGAAATAATGAGTAAATTAGAATTACAGAAACAGGATCTTCTAAAAGAAATTGAGAAATTAGGTTACTCAAGTTTAAGATATTCAATATTTTCAGAGGAAAAACCTGGAGAATGGGAAGTCGTCATTGAGTATAATCAAGTAGAAAATTTATATTTTGTATACGGAACAATGGATAGAGGAAGTTTTAATGGAAAGCATGTTTATAATACATTCCAAGAAGCAAAAACAAAATTTTTAGATTTTTTAGCAGACATAGTTATTATTAATCGATACTATGTCAAGGAAGGAATGCCCGTTAACTATCTATCCCCCCTCTGATGATGTCACAGAATAATAAATAACACCCTATTTTATGGTAGAATAAATGAAATAAGAGTTTACTAATATTTTATTGGTAAACTTTTACTGTGCAAGGACGGTTACTACCAGATTGATAGCCACCTGCATACAAAGCTACCTGGTCAGGAGTTTACGCGATTACATAGTGATTTGAAGGGTTCGAGGGATAAGTTAAAGAACGAGATTGAGCTCTTGAACACGACCAAGAGTAAGATTTCAGACTTGGTGAGCTATGAAGGAAGTAGCCATACCAAAACGGTCATGGACTATAACTTTCTACTCAATCAGATCAAGAACTTGGATAGCTCCATCACTCAGTATGAAAGTAACCATGCGAGTCAGGATTTGGTCGCCTTTAAGGAACTTCTAGCTGCGACCAAGGCCTTGATAACAGAGCACGCAGGGAAGACACGTACGGTAGGGACTTATCAGTCTGGAGACTTCGCCAAACTCAAGTCTGTTCAACGCTTTGCGCTAGCCTATAAACAGGCGACCCAGCAGATGGAGAGTCGCGTTGAGCGCGTGAAGGCTGCCCAGGAGCGAGACAAGGTCCGTTTTGAGGCCTTGGCGGCGGAGGATCGTGCCAAGAATGGTTGGAAAGACTTGGCTATTGGTGTTGTGACCGTTGCGTTTGGTATTCTCGCAATTATAGGAACCATGGGAACTGCGACTCCTTTAGTTGTTGCAGGCGGTATCGTGGATCTTGGGAAAACATTGATTTTAAGCCCATCTTGAAACTTATTCAAATAGAAATGTTTCCAACTAGGTCTTAAGAAAGCTCGTAAAGCATCAAATAATAGAAGAATAAAATTTAATATAAAAAAATCCCATCAGAATATTTCTGGTGGGATTTTTGGTGGGGAACCAATCAATTTTGATTTATTTTTAACCTTTTATAACAACTGAAAATGCTGTTAAATCAACCATTTCACTTCAAATCATATTTATAAATCATTCCCACTCAACAGTTGCAGGTGGTTTACTTGTAATATCATAGACGATACGGTTGACGTGGTCTACTTCGTTAACGATACGTACAGAAATCTTTTGAAGGACATCCCAAGGAATTTTGGCAAAGTCAGCTGTCATTCCATCGATAGAAGTAATCGCACGGATAGCGATGGTGTAGTCGTAAGTACGTCCATCTCCCATAACACCTACTGAACGAACGCCGGTATTAACAGTGAAGTATTGCCAGATGTCGCGGTCAAGACCAGCCTTAGCGATTTCTTCACGAAGGATAGCATCTGACTCACGAACAGTTTCAAGTTTTTCTTCAGTGATTTCACCCATGACACGGATGGCAAGACCTGGTCCTGGGAATGGTTGACGCCATACGATGTGGTCTGGCATACCAAGCTCTGTACCAAGGGCACGAACTTCGTCTTTATAAAGAGTGTTCAATGGTTCAATCAATTCAAACTGCATATCTTCTGGAAGTCCACCAACGTTGTGGTGTGACTTGATAGTTTGAGCAGTATCAGTTCCAGACTCAATCACGTCAGTGTATAGTGTTCCTTGAGCAAGGAATTTCACATCTTTTAGCTTACTTGCTTCGTCATCAAAGACATAAACAAACTCGTTTCCGATAATCTTCCGTTTTTGTTCAGGGTCAGAAACACCTGCAAGTTTATCAAGGAATCGTTTAGCAGCATCTGCCTTGACGATATTCAACCCAAACTTACCACCAAGCATGTCCATAACTTGGTCTGCTTCCCCTTTACGGAGAAGACCGTGGTCAACAAAGATACAGATCAATTGATCGCCGATTGCTTTCTGGAGAAGAACGCCAACGACAGAAGAGTCAACACCACCTGATAGGCCGAGAAGAACACGCTTGTCACCTACAGTCTCACGGATTTTCTTGATCTGCATATCGATGAAGTTGTCCATTGACCAGTCGCCTTTAGCCTGACAGATGTTAAGGGCAAAGTTGCGAAGGATATCATTCCCGTATACAGAATGGCGAACTTCTGGGTGGAATTGAATACCATAGATGTGCTTGTCAGGGTTTTCAATAGCTGCATAAGGACAGTCAGCAGAAGTTCCAGTACGAACGAAATCAGCTGGAATCTCTGTAACAGCATCGCCATGGCTCATCAAAACAATCTGTTCTTCTGGTGTACCTTCAAAGAGGGCAGAAGGAGTGTGAGTAAGTGGGGATTGACCATACTCGCGGTTTCCAGCATCACCTGCTGGGACAACCTTACCTCCAAGTTTGTGGGTAAGAAGTTGCATACCATAGCAGATTCCCAAAATTGGAATGCCAAGTTCAAAAATTTCTGGGTCAATATCAAATGAACCTTCTTCGTAAACAGAGTTTGGTCCACCTGAGAGAATGATCCCTACCGGGTTAATCGCACGAACCTCTGCTGCTGAAATCTTATGGCTTTTTAGCTCTGAAAAAACACCAATTTCACGGATACGGCGTGAAATTAGCTGGTTGTATTGGCTACCATAGTCCAGCACGATGATTTTTTCGACATCTTGCAAATCAGTTGAAATCTTGCTCATCATTTTCCTTTCTCAAAAGAAATATCTTTTTCAATATTCTATCACAAATAGGGGTGAATTACCAACTAAACAAAGCAAAGTTTGACTTTTTCTTAGCAAATACGGTACAATGGAGAAAATAAAGAAAAGAAGTGAGAATCATGTTACCAGCTTATATGAAAATCCACGATCAGATCAAGAAGGATATAGATGAGCATCATTGGAAAATCGGAGAGAGACTTCCAAGTGAGCGAGATTTAGCGGAACAGTTTCAAGTTAGCCGGATGACATTACGCCAGGCTATCTCTCTCTTGGTTGAGGAAGGAGTTTTGGAGCGTCGTGTAGGAAGTGGGACCTTTGTCTCTAGCACTCGTGTTCAAGAAAAAATGCGGGGAACGACTAGTTTTACAGAGATTGTCAAATCCCAAGGAAAAGTTCCTTCTAGTCAGCTGATTTCCTATAGGAGAACCATTCCCAACGAGCAGGAAGTGGCAAAGCTAGGTATTTCACCAACTGAAAATATCATCCGTATGGAACGGGTGCGTTACGCCGATCAAGTTCCACTGGTCTATGAAGTAGCTTCTATCCCCGAAAAGTTTATTAAGAATTTTAAAAAAGAAGAAGTAACCAGTCATTTCTTTCAGACCTTGCAAGAACATGGTTACCGAATTGGAAAATCCCAACAGACCATTTATGCGAGATTGGCTAAGGAAAAGATTGCCCATTACTTAGAAGTCGAGAAAGGGCATGCCATTTTAGCCTTGACTCAGGTTTCCTATCTCGATGATGGGACGGCTTTTGAATATGTTAAGAGTCAGTATGTGGGTGAACGCTTTGAATTTTATCTTGAAAACAACTAGTCTTAGAAGACTAGTTTTTCGTTTTTAAGAAGATTAGAATTGTCAAAACAATCTGCCTAGGCTTGATTTTATTCATTATTTACTATAAAATGAGAAGGAAAAACGTCAAACTTTTATATTGCAAATAGGAGAAAAAATGACAAAAACATTAAAACGTCCTGAGGTTTTATCACCTGCAGGAACTTTAGAGAAGCTGAAAGTAGCTGTTCAATATGGTGCGGATGCAGTCTTCATCGGTGGACAGGCCTATGGTCTTCGTAGCCGTGCTGGAAACTTTACCTTTGAGCAGATGGAAGAAGGTGTTCAGTTCGCTGCTAAGTACGGTGCCAAGGTCTATGTGGCTGCTAACATGGTTATGCACGAAGGAAATGAAGCTGGTGCAGGCGAATGGTTCCGTAAGTTGCGTGATATCGGGATTGCGGCAGTTATCGTGTCAGATCCGGCCTTGATCATGATTGCAGCAACCGAAGCACCAGGTCTTGAAATCCACCTTTCAACCCAAGCCAGTGCGACCAATTATGAAACTCTAGAGTTCTGGAAAGAACTTGGTCTAACTCGTGTGGTTTTGGCTCGTGAAGTTTCAATGGAAGAATTGGCAGAGATTCGCAAACGTACAGATGTTGAGATTGAGGCTTTTGTCCATGGAGCCATGTGTATTTCTTACTCAGGTCGCTGTACGCTTTCAAACCACATGAGTATGCGTGATGCTAACCGCGGGGGCTGTTCTCAGTCTTGCCGTTGGAAATACGACCTCTACGATATGCCTTTTGGTCAAGAACGTAAGAGTCTTAAAGGTGAAATCCCAGAAGAATTTTCGATGTCTGCCGTTGACATGTCCATGATTGACCATATCCCAGATATGATTGAAAATGGTGTAGACAGTCTCAAGATTGAAGGACGTATGAAGTCGATTCACTATGTTTCAACTGTGACCAACTGTTACAAGGCGGCTGTAGATGCTTATCTCGAAAGTCCCGAGAAATTTGAAGCCATCAAACAGGACTTGGTAGACGAGATGTGGAAGGTTGCTCAGCGTGAACTGGCAACAGGTTTCTACTATGGTACACCTACAGAAAACGAACAGTTATTTGGCGCTCGTCGTAAAATTCCTGAATACAAGTTTGTCGCTGAAGTGGTTGCGTACGATGATGCGACTCAAACGGCAACCATTCGTCAACGGAATGTCATCAACGAAGGCGATCAAGTCGAGTTTTATGGACCAGGTTTCCGTCATTTTGAGACTTATATCGAAGACCTTCATGATGCCAAGGGTAATAAAATTGACCGTGCTCCAAATCCAATGGAACTCTTGACAATTAAAGTCCCACAACCTGTTCAAGCTGGGGACATGGTTCGCGCTCTCAAGGAAGGTCTTATCAATCTCTATAAAGAAGATGGAACCAGCGTCACAGTTCGTGCCTAGAGAAGGAAAAGTGAATGAATCAAGCACAAGGTTTGTTAGTTGATGATGAAGGCAGATGTGTTCATTATCATGGCGAAAAGGACATCGTTTCTCTTCAGTGCTATGAGTGTAAAAAATATTATGCTTGCTATCAGTGCCACAATGCTATAGAAACGCATGTTTTTTCGCCCTATCCTTTGGCGCTTTCTGAGGATAGACCGATTTTATGTGGGGTTTGTAAGAGGACAATGACTTTCCAAGAATACCAAAAACAGATGGCTTGTCCTTACTGCAGTGCTCCATTTAATCCAGGTTGTAAACAACACTATTCCTACTATTTTAAATAAACTGAAAATATAGTAAAATCAAGAAAAACTCGCAATCTAAAATGGAAAAACTTTCTATAGAATGGTGTAAAAATAGCAAAAATAGAAATATATTATCTGAAACGCTTTCAACGTAAGTAAAAAGTTGACAAATCAAAATTTTAGGACTAAACTAAGTAAGTAAATTTTAAATAAAAGGAGAATTCATCATGAATTTAACATTTTTCGGTCTTTGTCTTGCCTGTATGGGTGTATCTCTTGCAGAAGGTATGTTGATGAACGGTTTGTTCAAATCAGCAGCTCGCCAACCAGACATCATCCCACAATTACGTAGCTTAATGATCATGGGGATTGCCTTTATTGAAGGAACGTTCTTGGTTACCCTCGTCTTTTCATTCGTCATCAAATAGACAAATGGAACGAGAAGAAAAGGGAGGATTCTAGATGGAAGAAAGTATCAATCCAACCATCAATATTGGTCCTGTTACCTTTGATTTAACCATGTTAGCCATGACCTTGTTGATTGTGGGAGTTGTTTTTGGCTTTATCTATTGGGCAAGTCGCAATATGACTTTGAAACCCAAAGGAAAGCAAAATGTACTTGAGTATTTCTATGACTTCGTTATTGGATTTACAGAACCTAACATTGGTAAAAGCTACATGAAAGACTACTCGCTCTTTTTCCTTTGTCTATTTCTATTTATGGTACTGGCAAATAACCTCGGTTTGATGGCCAAACTTCAAACTACAGATGGGACAAACCTTTGGACATCGCCAACTGCAAATCTCCAGTTTGACTTGGCCTTGTCATTTGGAATTATCCTGATGACCCATATTGAAGGGATTCGTCGCCGTGGGATTAAAAAATATCTAAAAGCCTATATCACACCTGGCTTTATGACTCCCATGAATATCTTAGAAGAGTTTACCAACTTTTTATCACTTGCCTTGCGGGTGTTCGGAAATATCTTTGCTGGAGAAGTGATGGCTAGTTTGCTAATCACTCTATCTCATCAAGCTCTATATTGGTATCCAGTTGCTTTTGGTGCTAACTTGGCTTGGACAGCCTTTTCTGTCTTTATTTCCTGCATCCAAGCCTATGTGTTTACCATGTTGTCTTCTATGTACTTAGGAAATAAGATAAATGATGGAGAAGAGTAGAAAGGAGTAACAGATGCACGTAACAGTAGGTGAATTAATTGGTAACTTTATTTTAATCGCTGGCTCTTTTATCCTTTTGATTGTCTTAGTTAAGAAATATGCGTGGTCAAACTTGACAAGTGTCTTCGAAGAAAGGGCAAATAAAATTGCTGCTGATATTGATGGAGCTGAACAAGCTCGTCAAAAAGCAGAAACTCTTGCCCAAAAACGTGAAGATGAATTGGCTGGTAGTCGCAACGAAGCCAAAACAATCATTGAGAATGCTAAAGAGACTGCAGAGAAGAGTAAAGCAGATATTCTGGCAGATGCTAAAGTAGAAGCAGGTCGCTTAAAAGAAAAGGCGAATCAAGAAATTGCTCAGAATAAAGCTGAAGCTTTGCAAAGTGTTAAGGGTGAGGTGGCAGATTTGACAATTAGTCTCGCTGGTAAAATCATCTCAAAAAACCTTGACAGTCATGCTCATAAGGAACTCATTGATCAGTATATCGATCAGCTAGGAGAAGCCTAATGGACAAGAAAACAGCAAAGGTAATTGAAAAATACAGCATGCCTTTTGTCCAATTAGTGATTGAAAAAGGAGAAGAGGACCGGATTTTTTCAGACTTGGATCAAATCAAGCAAGTCGCAGAAGAAACGGGCTTACCTTCTTTTTTAGCTCAGGTGGCAGTTGATGAGTCTGATAAGGAAAAAACAGTTGGTTTCTTTCAAGACTCTGTCTCACCTTTAATGCAAAACTTTATTCAGGTTCTGATTTACAATCACAGAGCAAATCTTTTTTATGATATCATTGTTGATTGTTTGAATCGTCTTGAAAGAGAAACCAATCAGTTTATAGTCACGATTTCTTCAGCTCATCCTTTAACAGATGAACAGAAGGAACGTTTGCTTCCCTTGATAGAGAAAAAAATGTCTCTGAAAGTACGGAGTATCAAAGAACAAATTGATGAAGGACTCATTGGTGGTTTTGTCATTTTTGCTAATCACAAGACAATTGATGTGAGTATTAAACAACAACTTCGAGTTGTTAAAGAAAATTTGAAATAGAAAGTGGTGTTCTTTTGGCAATTAACGCACAAGAAATCAGCGCTTTAATTAAGCAACAAATTGAAAATTTCAAACCCAATTTTGATGTGTCTGAAACAGGTGTTGTAACCTATATCGGGGACGGAATTGCGCGTGCTCACGGTCTTGAAAATGCCATGAGTGGAGAGTTGTTGATCTTTGAAAAGGGCTCTTATGGGATGGCGCAAAACTTGGAGTCTACAGACGTTGGGATTATCATTCTTGGAGACTTTACAGATATTCGTGAAGGTGATACCATTCGCCGTACAGGTAAAATTATGGAAGTACCTGTTGGGGACAGCCTAATCGGACGTGTTGTCGACCCACTCGGTCGTCCAGTTGATGGTCTTGGTGATATCCATACTGACAAGACTCGTCCAGTAGAAGCGCCAGCTCCTGGCGTTATGCAACGTAAGTCTGTATCAGAACCATTACAAACAGGTTTGAAAGCTATTGACGCCCTTGTACCGATTGGTCGTGGTCAACGTGAGTTGATTATCGGTGACCGTCAGACAGGGAAAACAACCATTGCGATTGATACAATCTTGAACCAAAAAGGGCAAGATATGATCTGTATCTATGTAGCAATTGGACAAAAAGAATCAACAGTTCGTACGCAAGTAGAAACACTTCGTCAGTACGGTGCCTTGGACTACACAATCGTTGTGACAGCCTCTGCTTCACAACCATCTCCATTGCTCTTCCTAGCTCCTTATGCCGGAGTTGCTATGGCGGAAGAATTTATGTACCAAGGCAAGCATGTTTTGATCGTTTACGATGATCTTTCAAAACAAGCGGTCGCTTATCGTGAACTTTCCCTCTTGCTTCGTCGTCCACCAGGTCGTGAAGCCTTCCCAGGGGATGTTTTCTACCTTCACAGTCGTTTGCTTGAGCGCTCAGCTAAAGTTTCTGATGAACTTGGTGGTGGATCTATTACAGCCCTACCATTTATCGAGACACAAGCGGGAGATATCTCTGCCTATATCGCAACCAACGTGATCTCTATCACTGACGGACAAATCTTCCTTGGTGATGGTCTCTTCAATGCGGGTATTCGTCCAGCCATTGATGCGGGTTCATCTGTATCCCGTGTAGGTGGTTCGGCACAAATCAAAGCCATGAAGAAAGTTGCTGGTACACTTCGTATCGACCTTGCTTCATACCGTGAGTTGGAAGCCTTCACTAAGTTTGGTTCTGACTTGGATGCAGCAACACAGGCTAAGTTAAACCGTGGACGTCGTACTGTGGAAGTATTGAAACAACCTGTTCACAAACCACTACCTGTTGAGAAACAAGTAACCATTCTCTATGCTTTGACACATGGTTTCTTGGATACGATTCCAGTAGATGACATTGTTCGTTTTGAGGAAGAGTTCCATACTTTCTTTGATGCTCATTATCCAGAGATTTTGGAAACCATTCGTGAAACAAAAGACTTGCCAGAAGAAGCAGTCTTGGATGCTGCGATTACAGAGTTTCTCAATCAATCCAGCTTCCAATAAGAATAGAGGTGTCAGATGGCAGTATCTCTAAATGATATTAAAACAAAAATCGCCTCAACCAAAAATACGAGTCAAATCACTAATGCCATGCAAATGGTATCGGCTGCTAAGCTAGGTCGCTCTGAAGAAGCAGCGCGCAACTTCCAAGTTTACGCTCAGAAGGTTCGTAAGCTTTTGACGGATATTCTGCATGGTAACGGATCTGGTGGTTCAACCAATCCAATGCTCATCAGTCGCCCAGTTAAGAAAACAGGCTATATCGTTATCACTTCAGACCGTGGCTTGGTTGGAGGTTATAATGCTTCCATCCTTAAAGCGGTTATGGAGTTGAAAGAAGAATACCATCCAGATGGTAAAGATTTTGAGATAATCTGTATTGGTGGTATGGGGGCTGATTTCTTTAAGGCTCGTGGTATTCAGCCAATCTATGAACTACGTGGCTTGGCAGATCAACCTAGTTTTGATGAAGTTCGTAAAATTATTTCAAAAACGATTGAGATGTACCAAAACGAACTTTTTGATGAATTGTACGTCTGCTACAACCATCATGTCAATACTCTCACAAGTCAAATGCGTGTGGAACAAATGCTTCCGATTGTTGACTTGGATCCAAATGAAGCGGATGAAGAGTATAGCTTAACCTTTGAGTTGGAAACGAGCCGTGATGAGATTCTAGAGCAGTTGTTGCCACAGTATGCCGAAAGTATGATTTACGGGGCTATTATCGATGCCAAGACAGCTGAGAATGCTGCAGGTATGACCGCCATGCAAACGGCGACTGATAATGCCAAAAAGGTCATCAATGATTTGACAATCCAGTATAACCGTGCTAGACAGGCGGCGATTACACAAGAAATTACAGAAATCGTAGCGGGGGCTAGTGCCTTAGAATAAGGCTTTGCCTCCCTCGTATCAAAATGAACTTAGGACCTAGTTGAGCTAGGAACCGACAGTATCTTATATAGAATAGGAGAAGGAGATGAGTTCAGGTAAAATTGCTCAGGTTATCGGACCCGTTGTAGATGTCTTGTTTGCAGCAGGGGAAACACTTCCTGAGATTAATAATGCACTTGTCGTCTACAAAAATGACGAAAGAAAAACAAAAATCGTCCTTGAAGTAGCCTTGGAGTTGGGTGATGGTATGGTCCGTACGATCGCCATGGAATCAACAGATGGTTTGACTCGTGGAATGGAAGTTTTGGACACAGGCCGTCCAATCTCTGTACCAGTAGGTAAAGAAACTTTGGGACGTGTCTTCAACGTTTTGGGAGATACTATTGACTTGGATGCTCCTTTCGCTGAAGACGCTGAGCGTCAGCCAATTCATAAGAAAGCTCCAACTTTTGATGAATTGTCTACCTCATCTGAAATCTTGGAAACAGGGATTAAGGTTATCGACCTTCTTGCCCCTTACCTAAAAGGTGGTAAAGTTGGACTTTTCGGTGGTGCCGGAGTTGGTAAAACTGTCTTGATCCAAGAATTGATTCACAACATTGCCCAAGAACATGGTGGTATTTCAGTATTTACCGGTGTTGGGGAACGTACTCGTGAAGGGAATGACCTTTACTGGGAAATGAAAGAATCAGGTGTTATCGAGAAAACAGCCATGGTATTTGGTCAGATGAATGAGCCACCTGGAGCACGTATGCGTGTTGCCCTTACTGGTTTGACAATCGCCGAATACTTCCGTGATGTAGAAGGCCAAGATGTGCTTCTCTTTATCGACAATATCTTCCGTTTCACTCAAGCTGGTTCAGAAGTATCTGCCCTTTTGGGTCGGATGCCTTCAGCCGTTGGTTACCAACCAACACTTGCTACGGAAATGGGTCAATTGCAAGAACGTATCACATCAACTAAGAAGGGTTCTGTAACCTCTATCCAGGCTATCTATGTGCCAGCGGATGACTACACTGACCCTGCGCCAGCAACAGCTTTCGCTCACTTGGATTCAACAACAAACTTGGAACGTAAGTTGGTACAGTTGGGTATCTACCCAGCCGTTGATCCGTTGGCTTCAAGCTCTCGTGCCTTGGCACCTGAGATTGTTGGTGAGGAGCACTACGCAGTTGCTGCTGAGGTTAAACGCGTCCTTCAACGTTACCATGAATTGCAAGATATCATTGCTATCCTTGGTATGGATGAACTTTCTGATGAAGAAAAGACCTTGGTTGCACGTGCCCGTCGTATCCAGTTCTTCTTGTCTCAGAACTTCAACGTTGCCGAACAATTTACTGGTCAACCTGGTTCTTATGTACCAGTAGCGGAAACAGTTCGTGGCTTTAAGGAAATCCTTGAAGGAAAACATGACCAGCTACCAGAAGATGCCTTCCGTGGTGTCGGTTCAATCGAAGACGTCATTGCTAAGGCAGAGAAAATGGGATTTTAAGAGGTGATCTATGGCTCATTTAACTGTCCAGATCGTGACACCAGATGGCCTCGTCTATGATCACCATGCCAGCTTTGTATCGGTACGAACTCTGGATGGTGAGATGGGGATCTTGCCACGACATGAAAATATGATTGCGGTTTTAGCGGTTGATGAAGTGAAGGTAAAACGTATCGATGATGATACTCATGTGAACTGGATTGCAGTGAACGGAGGAATTATCGAGATTGCTAATGATATCATTACCATTGTAGCAGACTCAGCAGAGCGCGCTCGTGATATCGATATCAGTCGTGCAGAACGTGCGAAACTTCGAGCTGAACGAGAAATCGAAGAAGCCCATGACAAGCATTTGATTGACCAAGAGCGTCGTGCAAAAATTGCATTGCAACGTGCTATCAACCGTATCAATGTCGGAAATAGACTATAAAAAAAAAATGAACTTGAAACTCAAGTTCATTTTTTTAATGTGGGAAGTTGATGCAAACTGCTTCAGGGACATGGAAGTCGTTAGAAAGTTCCGCAAGACGGCCACTTTTAGGATTGCGCTTAAAGACGGTTACGTTATCAGAATCTTGATGAACAGCAATGAGAAACTCTTGATTAGGAGTTAGGTCGAAATCACGTGGATTTTTACCATGACTTGGTACAATCTCTAATAATTCCAAGCTACCATCAGCGAGGATTGTATAGACTGCAATGGAATCATGACCTCGGTTGGATGCATAGAGGTATTTGCCATCTTTTGAAAGACGAATGGCAGCAGTAGCATTAAAACCTACGTATCCATCTGGTAAGGTTGAAATAACTTGCATGCGTTCAAATTCACCAACCCCATCATAAATCAAGACCTCTATAGTGCTATTAAGTTCGCAGATGAGATAGGCAATCTTATAGTGGTGGTGGAAAACGATGTGGCGAGCACCTGCTCCAGCTTGGCTGTGATAAGTGTAGAGTTTACTTAGTTTTCCTTCTGGACTAACATCATAGGTTGTTACCTCATCTGTTCCTAAATCACATGTGACAAGGTACTGATCAGGTGTTAGATCCGTAAAGTGTACATGTGGGGAAGTTTGGTTTTCATGAGGACCTTGTCCACTATGCTGATCTAGATCTGTTTGGATGAGGCTACCATCCGTTTGACGTTTATAAACCAGAACTTGACCCTTATGATAGTTGGCCCCATAAACGAGACCACGTTTTTCATCCACTGCCACATAACAATGGGGAGCGCCTTCTTCAACCACATGATTTAGCAAAGCGCCATCTGTCTTGTAAGCAGCGATTCCACCTAAGCCATCCTGGCTCCCTACAGTGTATAAGTGTTGCTGTTGGTCAAAGGCAAGGTAGGTTGGACTGGGTTCAGCAGCAAAGAGCTCAAGGTTTGTAAGCTGGCCGGTTTCTGTATCAAAGTCTGCCTTGTATATCCCTTTAGATAAGCGACGAGTATAAGTTCCAAAATAAACAGTTTCTTTCATGTCCATACCTCTTAATAATGATAAGTTCATTATACCACAAAATAACTGCCATGATGCATCAGTCTTCTTTATGTAAGCACTTTAAAAAAGAGTTATTTTAGATTAAAAATGGTATAATGAGAGAATGACAGAAAGGATGTATTTATGGAACATAAAGAGAAACATTTTAGCCTATCTTGGTTCTTCAAGTGGTTTTTAGATAACAAAGCTATCACTGTATTTTTAGTAACCTTGTTACTAGGGCTGAACATTTTCATTCTAAGTAAGATTAGTTTTATTTTTTTACCTGTTTTAGACTTTTTAGAGGTTGTCATGTTGCCAGTTATTTTATCTGGTTTACTTTATTACCTCCTCAATCCGATTCGTGGACTGGATGGAGAAGCACAAAATCAATCGTGTGCTTGCTATCAGT
>JXRG01000032.1:0-17177 GCA_000831085.1 Streptococcus sp. DBCMS | reverse complement strand
GTGTATTGTCGTATTTTCTGAAAAAAATATGAAATATATCGAAGAATGGGCTGTTTTTAGTTGTAAACGATATCATTACAAAAAAGTTACAGAATGTTAAAATTAAATGAAATGAAATAATATAATTTGTAAAAAATTTGACATATAAATAAATTGACGGTAAAATAATTATGAAAGTCAAATTAATTGAAATCGGAACTATTCGATACACAAATTAATACGATTTATCAAATTTTATTTTTTATTATAGTAGAAGGATAGCGTAATGAAGAAACTGAAAGTGATGGTTGTTTTTGGAACACGACCAGAAGCTATTAAAATGGCCCCTTTAGTGTTAGAATTGCAAAAACATAGTGACAGCATTGAGACGATCACAGTTGTGACAGCTCAGCACCGTCAAATGCTGGATCAAGTTCTTGAAACTTTTAGCATCGAGCCACATTATGACCTGGATATTATGGGGAAAAATCAATCCCTCTTAGATATTACTGGAAAAATTTTAGAAAAGTTTGATCCTGTTGTTAAGCAAGAACTTCCAGATATAATTCTTGTTCATGGTGATACTACAACAACTTTTGTAGCAAGTTTAGTAGGTTTTTACAATCAGGTTCGAATTGGGCATGTTGAAGCTGGATTGAGAACATTTGATAAGTATTCTCCTTTCCCAGAAGAAATGAATCGCCAGATGACTGACAATCTTTCTGATCTTTATTTTGCTCCAACTAGTGAGAGTAAAGAAAATCTCCTTAAGGAAAATCATCCTGAGTCTGCTATTGTCATTACGGGAAATACAGCAATTGATGCCTTGAAACTAACCGTTCAATCGGATTACTATCATGAAGTTCTAGATCAATTGGATCCAGATAAGAAACTTGTATTGGTAACCATGCACCGTCGTGAGAATCAAGGTCAACCAATGAGAAATGTCTTTACAGCTTTACGTGAGATGGTCGATCTTCATCAGGAAATTGAAGTTGTTTATCCTGTTCACCTTAGCCCTGCTGTGCAAGAAGCAGCAAAAGATATCTTAGCTGGTCACGATCGTATTCACTTGATTGAGCCTTTAGATGTACTTGATTTTCATAATTTGGCTTCAAGAAGTTATTTTATCATGACTGACTCTGGAGGTGTTCAGGAAGAGGCGCCTTCTCTCGGCAAACCTGTCCTTGTCCTTCGTGACACGACGGAACGTCCAGAAGGAGTAAGAGCAGGTACTTTGAAGCTAGTTGGTACGGATCCAGTATGTGTGAAAGAAGCGATGGCAGCACTCTTAACAGATGAAACTCTTTATAGACAAATGTCTCATGCACCAAATCCTTATGGAGATGGAAGAGCTTCTGAACGAATCGTACAATCCATTCAACAGTACTTTGGGGCAGCGACTTCTGTATCTGAATTCAAAGGGGGGGAATAAGATAAAATGAAAAATTGGAGTCAATTTAAAAACTGGCTTATGGCTTTGCTTGCTTGTGAGGTCATTCTTTTGGTGCTTTGTTTTTTGTATGCTCGAGCAATCATTTTAGAACAAATCTTGTTTTTAGCTTTAGCCTTGTTTGCAGTGTTGGTATTATCTGACCTTTTGCTTACTTGGACCCTTATCTTAGCATTTGGTTTTGGACTTATCGTTTTGGTTGCGGGTGTGGTTTATATCCCAATCATTCAACTGGTCTTCTTATTAATCAGTTTTCCTCTTTTGATTGGAATTCTACTTAAGGTTCGTTATTATTTCTTCAAGGCGACCTCAAAGGTCCAAGAACAGGAAGACGAAGCTCAAGCAGATTACCAAGCTATGGTAACTGAGCAAAGTGATGTGACGGTACAATCCCTATTGATTCATTGGCACATGAAGATTTGTTCTTCCAGATTAAACCGAAAGAACATAACCAGATGCTCAGTCGTATTCAAGAGGTAATTGCTCAGGAATTGAGTTACAATGATAAGCTTTATTACGTTTCGGATGGTAATTTTCTCGTTCTATCGAGTACTAACCAACATTCTTTGAAGGAACTTTATTTGAATGGTTTGCAGGAGAAACTGAGCAGTTTAGTTTTTCATGGAGAAGATGGCAATCAAGGAATTCAGTTCCAAACAGGCTATTTGGTGATTAACTCTGATAATAAAGATAAATACCAAGACTACGCAGATGTTGCCAGTCATCTCAAACGTCAACTAGAGACAGATGTAATTGTAGAATATTAGGAGGGAAACATGACTTTAACCGAACTATTTTTTGGTATTGCTTTGGGACTCAGTCTCACCTTTGGCATTTGTTTTATCATATTATTTATTGCATACAATATTCTTTACCATCGAGTGAACAAAAATTTTAAGGCGGTGAATCATGATTAGTCAAATGTTAATGATTTTTACCTTGCTTACAATTTGGATTTCTCTAGCTTGGGGCTTGGTAATTCTCTTTTCGGCAGTACACTTTTGGTTTAAACACAGTGATTTTCGTGTGGATACCTCGCCGCTACCTTATTACCCGAAGGTTACCATTGTTGTTCCTGCTCATAATGAGGATGTGGTTATTGCCCAAACAGCAAAAGCCATCTTGGACATGAATTATCCTCACGATCGTGTGGAGTTACTCCTGTTTGCGGATAACTGTTCGGATAACACCTATGCAGAATGTTTGTCTGTACAAGCCATGCCTGAATATGCAGAAAGAAATCTGACTATTATCGACCGTACTGGTACGGGAGGAAAAGCTGGTGTTCTAAACGATGCTTTGGAGATGGCAACAGGTGAATACATCTGTGTCTATGATGCGGATGCCATGCCTGAAAAAAATGCTCTTTATTTCCTTGTGAAAGAAGTGATGAAGGACCCAGAACGTCACGTGGCATCTTTCGGTCGCAACAAGACTCGAAACGCCAACCAAAATTTCTTGACTCGTTGTATCAACCAAGAAATCGTTGTTACTCAGCGCGTGCACCACGTTGGGATGTGGCATCTCTTTAAAATTGGGCGTATCCCAGGGACCAACTTTATCATTCAAACCGACTTTGTAAAGAGTATTGGTGGTTGGAAAAATGGTGCCTTAACCGAGGATACCGATATTTCCTTCAAAATCATGCAGAGTGGTAAATTGATTGCCCTTGCCTATAATTCAGAGGCTTTCCAACAAGAACCTGAGACCTTAAAGAGTTACTATATGCAACGGAAACGTTGGGCGAAAGGAAATTATGAGGTTGTTCTATCAAACTTTAAGCATTTATTTGGCAGAGCAAACTGGCGTGTTAAATTAGAAGTTTTTAACTATTCGTGTGTTTTCTTTTGGTTTAACTTTGCCATAGTTCTATCAGATTTGATTTTCCTAGCGAATGTGCTAGCGATTTGTTTAAATCTTTTCTTCCCAGATGTCAGGGTTCCATTTGCTTTTGATGCGGACAATATCTACATCGCCCAGCTCATGCTCTTCAACTGGATTCTCATGATTGGTCTTTATCTGATGCAAATTATGACAGCATTAGCAAGTCAATTTGGACAAGCGACGACAAAGCAAATCTGGTTGGCTTTGGCTGCCTATTTCACTTATGCACAGATGTTTATCGTTGTTTCCATTGATTCTATTTCTTCAATCGTTCTGGACAAGGTACTCCGACGAAAAGAAACCAAGTGGGTTAAAACCAAGCGATTTGCAGGATAGGAGGTTCTATGAAAACGAATAAATTAAAATATGTATGGTTTGTGCTCATCCTTTCTATCTTTTGTTTAGCCTTGTTTTTAGCAAGAGGAAGGACTAAAATTGAGATGCGTAATCGAATTTACAGCCAATGGAGCAACAGTTTCTCGTTACAAAAGACGATCAGTCTTATGTTCGTACGACGAGTGATTCGGAGGGAACAACAGTTCTATCTGAAGCCCAAAGTTACGGCATGCTCATAACGGTTTTAGCAGCCCAAAAAGGGCAAGCAAGTCAAGCAGATTTTGAGAGTCTTTATCGCTATTACCAAAATCATCGTATTGAGGGAACGCAGTTGATGTCTTGGAAGCAAGTGATCAAAAATGATAGCGAAACGGTCGAGAAACAAAATGCAACTGATGGAGATCTCTATATCGCTTATTCTTTAATTGAAGCTGCCAAGCAGTGGCCTGATAAGGCGCAGGAATACCAAGCGCAAGCTAAAAAAATATTGGATGATATCCTTAAATACAATTACAATGAAGAGACAGGTGTCCTAACAGTAGGAAACTGGGCAAACAAGGATTCCAATTATTATTACTTGATGCGGACGTCTGATACTCTTCCTCACTATTTCCAGTCTTTCTATGACCTGACTGGAAATAAACAGTGGTTAGATGTTAAGGATAAGATGCTTGGGCAATTGGAGCAAATCAGTTCTCATTCTGATACGGGTCTCTTGCCAGACTTTATCTGGGCTGAGAAGTCAGGGGCACGTCTTGTTGATGCCAACACTATCGAATCTCAATACGATGGGGCGTACTCTTATAACGCTTGCCGTTTGCCTTATCACTTGTCACAGAGCCAGGATGAAAGAAGCCAAAAACTCGTTCAAAAGATGATGGATTTCTTTATGAAAGAGCAGCGCATTTATGCTGGTTATGACTTGAACGGAACGGCCCTCAATCAATACCAGGCGGGTAGTTTCTTGGCACCGATTACCTACGTGTCTGACAAGGGAGAAGGCTATCTGAAACTTCTTCAGCAAAATAAATACATTTTCACACAAGATTTACCTTTGGACAACTACTATGATGCAACGATGATTACCATGATTGCTCTAGAGATGTTCTAGGATGAAAAGAGAGGGCTAGTTATACTGGCTCTCTTTTTGATAGGATTTTCATCTTTTTTCAAAAAAGGAATTTCATCAGCTTTATGGTATAATGGAAAGAGTGATGGAAAAGAGGTAGAGAGATGGATGCAAAATTAAAATACAAGGCAAAGAAGATTAAAATCGTCTTTTTTGATATTGATGATACCTTGCGTACGTCAAAGACAGGTTTTATTCCAGCTACAATTCCCACTGTCTTTAAACAGTTGCGTGAAAAAGGAATTTTAACAGGAATCGCCTCTGGACGTGGTATTTTTGGTGTTGTTCCAGAGATTCGTGAGCTCAAACCTGACTTTTTTGTAACCCTAAATGGAGCTTATATCGAAGATAAAAAAGGCCAGGTCATTTATCAACATCAGATTGACAAGTCAGATGTTGAGGAGTATATCTCTTGGACGAAGGAAGAGGGAATTGAGTATGGCTTGGTTGGTAGTCATGATGCCAAACTCTCCACGCGAACAGAACTGATTAGTGAGGCTATTGATCCGATTTATCCAAACTTGAATGTGGATCCTGACTTTCATGAAAAAGCAGATATTTATCAGATGTGGACCTTTGAGGATAAAGGGGATGACTTGCACCTACCAGAGTCTTTATCGGATAAACTTCGCATGGTGCGTTGGCATGAACATTCATCTGATATCGTTCCGATTTCAGGATCCAAAGCAACTGGTGTAGCCAAGGTGGTAGAACATCTAGGCTTGAAACCAGAGAATGTCATGGTCTTTGGGGATGGTCTCAATGACTTGGAACTCTTTGATTATGCTGGAATCAGTATTGCCATGGGAGTTTCCCATGAAAAAATCAAAGAAAAAGCAGATTATATTACAAAAACAGTAGAAGAAGATGGCATTTTTGGTGCCTTAGAAGGATTTGGTATGGTAGAAAAAGAATTGCATTTCCCACAAGTAGAAATTGAAACAGTAGAAGGCCCTCTTGCGACCATTAAGACAAATCACGGAGACTTGCGTATCAAGCTCTTCCCTGAACATGCCCCTAAAACAGTGGCTAACTTTGTTGCTCTTTCAAAAGACGGTTACTATGATGGTGTGATTTTCCACCGAATTATCAAGGACTTTATGATCCAAGGTGGAGACCCAACTGGTACTGGTATGGAGGAGAGTCAATCTACGGCGAATCTTTTGAGGATGAATTCTCAGAAGAACTTTACAACATCCGTGGTGCCCTTTCTATGGCCAATGCTGGTCCAAATACCAATGGTAGCCAGTTCTTTATCGTTCAAAACCAACATTTGCCGTACTCTAAGAAAGAGATTGCGCGTGGTGGCTGGCCTGAACCAATCGCTGAGATTTATGCAGAACAAGGTGGAACTCCTCATCTTGACCGCCGCCATACTGTTTTTGGGCAATTGGTAGATGCAGAATCTTTTGCGGTCTTGGATTCTATTGCAGCTGTTGAGACTGGTGCAATGGACAAGCCAGTTGAAGATGTGGTTATTGAAACGATTGAAATTGAGGACTAGAATGAAAATTGGTGATAAGCTAACTGGGCGTATTACAGGAATTCAGCTATGGTGCCTTTGTCGAGTTAGAGACAGGGGTGACAGGGCTGATTCACATCTCGGAGATTCGGACGGGATTTATTGAGAATATTTATGACATTTTAAAAATTGGAGATGAAGTCCAAGTTCAGGTGGTGGATTTTGACGAATACACTGGAAAGGCCAGCCTTTCTATCCGTACCTTGGAGGAGGAAAAACATCAATTGCCAAGACGGAGACGTTTTTCAAATGATCGGATCAAGCACGGTTTTGCACCACTTGCTCGAATGATGCCTGTTTGGACGCGTGAAGCATTAGAACATTTAAAAAAGAAGCCGTAAATACGATTATCTAAATCATTTGTGCTATTAACATAATTTGATATAATAAAAGTATGAAAGAAGAACAATTATTAAAATCAGGAGAGCGAATCAACCAGCTCTTTTCGACAGATATCAAGATCATTCAAAATAGAGAAGTGTTCAGCTATTCGGTGGATAGTGTTCTCTTGTCACGCTTTCCTCGCTTTCCTAAAAATGGCTTAATTGTGGACTTTTGTGCTGGAAATGGTGCAGTGGGACTTTTTGCAAGTAGTCGTACCAAGGCAAAAATTCTCTCTGTGGAAATTCAGGAGCGTTTGGCGGATATGGCAGAGCGTTCGGTTCAGTTGAATGGATTGGAAGAGCAGATGCAGGTTATTTGCGATGATTTGAAAAATATGCCTGCTCATATCCAAGGAAGTAAGGTAGATATGATTTTGTGCAATCCGCCTTATTTCAAGGTGGATCCGCATTCTAATCTGAACGAAAGTGAACACTACCTCCTGGCAAGACACGAAATTGCGACTAATCTTAAGGAAATCTGTCGAAGTGCTCAGAGTATTCTCAAGTCTAATGGTCGTTTTGTCATGGTTCATCGTCCAGATCGACTTTTGGATATTCTAGACATGCTTCAACGCCACAATTTAGCACCCAAGCGCCTGCAATTTGTCTATCCTAAACGTGAGAAGGAGGCCAATATGCTCTTAATCGAAGCTATCAAGGATGGATCGACCAGTGGCTTTAAGGTCTTGCCACCGCTCATTGTTCACAATGACGATGGTTCCTATACTCCAGAAATTCAAGAGATTTACTATGGATCATAAGGCATATATGTATGTGGTGGAGTGCCGTGACGGTTCTTACTATACAGGCTATACAACGGATGTGAAGAGGCGCCTTGCCGTTCATAATAGTGGTAAGGGAGCCAAGTATACCCGTGCTCGCTTACCAGTCAAACTTATCTATGTAGAGGGTTTTGCTAGTAAGGAAGAAGCCATGTCTGCAGAGGCTCTTCTCAAACGTAAGAAAAGACCACAGAAAGAACGATTTTTATCCGAAAATCAAGAAAAAAATCTAGTTAACGATATTGATGTCTAATGAGGAGTCCTTTGACTCCTCTTACTTTTGTCAAAAGAGGAAAAAAGTGCTAAAATAAGATGAATAAATTTAAAGAGGTATTATCATGTCTAAGATTCTAGTATTTGGTCACCAAAATCCAGACTCAGATGCCATCGGGTCATCTGTAGCCTTTGCTTATCTTGCAAAAGAAGCTTATGGATTGGACACAGAAGCAGTAGCACTTGGAACTCCTAATGAAGAAACAGCCTTCGTTTTGAACTATTTTGGTGTAGAAGCACCACGCGTCATCACATCTGCTAAAGCAGAAGGTGCAGAGCAAGTCATCTTGACTGACCACAATGAATTCCAACAATCAGTGTCAGATATTGCTGAAGTAGAAGTTTACGGTGTTGTGGACCACCACCGTGTGGCTAATTTTGAAACTGCAAGCCCACTTTATATGCGCTTGGAACCAGTTGGATCAGCTTCATCTATCGTTTACCGCATGTTCAAAGAACACGGTGTAGCAGTACCTAAAGAAATTGCAGGTTTGATGCTTTCAGGTTTGATTTCAGATACTCTTCTTTTGAAATCACCAACAACTCACCCATCTGATAAAGTCATTGCGCCTGAATTGGCTGAATTGGCTAGTGTCAACTTGGAAGAGTACGGTCTTGCTATGCTGAAAGCTGGTACAAACTTGGCTAGTAAATCTGCTGAAGAATTGATTGACATCGATGCTAAGACTTTTGAACTCAACGGAAATAAGGTTCGTGTTGCTCAGGTTAACACAGTTGATATTGCTGAAGTCTTGGAACGCCAAGCTGAAATCGAAGCAGCAATGCAAGCTGCCAATACAGCAAACGGCTACTCTGACTTTGTTTTGATGATTACAGACATCGTCAACTCAAACTCAGAAATCCTTGCTCTTGGATCAAACATGGACAAGGTCGAAGCAGCTTTCAACTTCAAACTTGAAAACAACCACGCTTTCCTTCCAGGTGCTGTTTCACGTAAGAAACAAGTGGTGCCTCAGTTGACTGAAAGCTTTAATGGGTAATTCTTAAGGAATATTTGGAACTGTTAATTTGACTATTCATAGAAGGTGATAGCATGATGCGATTGATTGAAGGACTGCGCTTTTTGGTTGAGGTTGTCGCAATACTTGGTCTTTTCTCCGTGTCTGTGATACAAATTTCTTGGCAGGAAAAATTCCTATTTTTTCTTCTAGCAGTTCTATTAATCTTATTTTGGGCGCGATATATGGCACCAAAATCTCCACATGCTTTTAAAAAATGGCACCGCCTCGTTGCAGAGACATCGATTTTTATTTTGGTTAGTGGTAGTTTTTGGTATTTGTATGGATTGCAAATAGGGATCCTCTACTTAGCCCTGTCTTTTGGAAGTTTGGTGCTACTTTATTATTTTCAGCTAGAGTGATTCTTAGAATATAGTTAATGAATTATTTTAATGGTAATCATTTGACTAGAGATTGACACGAGAAAACGATGTTTTCCATATAACTAAAGGGGTTTCGGCTCCTTTTTTTCTAGGAGAGAAAGATGTTAGAAAATGGTGATTTGATTTTTGTGAAGGACCTTTCAGATATGGGGCAGGCTATCCAGGCTTCTACTGGAAACTATAGTCATGTAGCCATCTTTTTGGACGGATTGATCTACCATGCTAGTGGGCAAGCTGGTGTCATTTGTCAAGAACCGACTGAATTTTTTGAATCGAGTCATCTCTACGATCTCTATACCTACCCAGATATAGAAACTGATTTGGTGAAGGTGAGAGCTAGCAAACATTTAGGTGCCCCCTATAATGCCTCTTTTTATCCAGATGGGTCTGGCTTTTATTGCTCCCAGTATATCGCAGAAATTCTTCCTATTTTTGAGACTATTCCGATGCAATTTGGGGACGGGGAGCAAGAAATCAGTGATTTTTGGAGGGACTATTACAGGAAACTCGAACTTCCTGTGCCTCTGAATCAACTAGGGACCAATCCCAGTCAGTTGGCAGCATCTCCTCTTTTAGAATGTAAAGAAAGGAATCTTCATGATTCAGATTTTTAATCCCTCCCGTTTGACTCGACAGCCATTTTTTATAGATTTGGTGAACTATCTGGACCAGCACGACGATGTGATTCTCCGAGAAATCAAGGCTCAGTTTCCAGATGTGGCAGTTGATAAACTCATGGAAGAGTATATAAAGGCAGGTTTGATCTTAAGGGAAAACAAACGCTATTCCCTCAATCTCCCTTTTCTAGAATCAATAGACGGTCTGGTCCTTGACCAAGAAATTTTTATCAGAAAAGATATCCCAGTCTATCAAGCTTTGCTGAAGAAGACTTTTGAGACAGAATTGCGCAATCAAACCAATGCCGCCATTTTAGTCGAACGTACGGACTTTGCAAGAGAAAAGATGACCCTATCCAACTATTTCTACAAGGTTAAGAATCAATATCCTTTGACACAAAAACAGCAGGAACTTTATGCTATTTTAGGGGATGTCAATCCTGAGTACGCCCTCAAGTATATGACGACTTTTTTACTGAAGTTTCTCAAAAAAGATCAGCTGATGCAGAAACGTCGTGATATCTTTGTTGAGAGTCTAGTCGTCTTGGGCTATATAGTGCAAAACGAAGAAGGGAAGTATGAGTTGGCTGTTGAGTTTGACAAGGAACGATTGACTTTCTATTTACCTTAATTGCTTCATTTTGAGCAGATTGTTTGACTTTATTAAAGAATAAGCATAAACTGAATGTAAGCGATAACGTTTATCGTATTAAAAGCAAAGGAGACAGAGCTATGTCACTTGAAAATAAATTGGATCAAGCAACTGGTGCTATCAAAGAAGGATTTGGTAAAGTTACTGGCGATAGCAAGACAGAAGCAGAAGGTACTGTAGAAAAAACAGTTGCCAAAGCAAAAGAAGTTGTTGAAGATGCTAAAGGTGCTGTAGAAGGTGCCGTTGAAGGTCTTAAAAATTCATTTAAGAAAGAAGACTAAAAAAATCAAGGGAATGTTTCCCTTGATTTTTTTATAGATAACGTTCTGCGATAGCTGCGTCTCCAGGATAGTCTTCTTTCTTTCCTTGGACGATTTGATAACAATCAGCTCCCTTGCCTGCAATAATCACAGCATCGAGTTCTTGATTTGTGATGGCCATCGCCGCCTTGATGGCTTCTTCACGATCGGCAATCTTTTCAACAGTATGACTGATGTAGCTGCTGATTTCTTCAGCAATCGCCATAGGATCTTCATAGTTGGGGTCATCAGCTGTGAGAAAGACTTGAATCTCAGGATGTTGATCGAGGAGGAGACCAAAGTCTTTGCGACGACTCTCCCCCTTGTTTCCAGTCGAACCGAGAACCAGAGCAATTTTTCCAGTTTGATGGGTTTCAACCACATTGATGAGTTTCTTCAGACTGTCCCCGTTGTGGGCGTAGTCGATGAAGACCTTGGCTCCATTTTTCTGTGTGAGGACTTCCATACGTCCAGGGACCCGGGTTGCAGCAATTCCTTTTTTAATGTCCTCCAGACTAGCACCTAGACGGAGGCAGGCAAGTCCTGCAGCGACTGCATTTTCTTGATTGAAGTGACCTATGAGTTGGATATCATAATCACCAGCGAGTTTACCTGTAGCGGAAAAGCTAAAGGCTTTGGAATTCTCGATTTGGTTACTTGACTGGCTACCATAGAAGTCATGCTCTTGATGTTCAACTTGTTCTTTCAGTACAGAAAAGTGATCCATATCGCTGTTAATGACAACTGCTCGGCTATTTTCCATCAAGAGACGTTTGTGGTAGAAATAATCTTCAAAGCTTGGATGTTCAATTGGTCCGATATGGTCAGGAGTGATGTTAAGAAAGACACCTACATCAAAGGTCAGACCATATACTCGATGAACAAGATAGGCTTGGCTAGAAACTTCCATTACAAGATGGGTTCGACCATTCTGAACAGCCTGAGCCATCATGTCGAAAAGATCGATATTTTCAGGTGTTGAGAAGGAAGATTTAAAGAAGGTCTCACCATCCAGAGTTGTGTTCATAGTTGACAAGAGAGCTGTTGGGTAGCGTTGAGATAGGATGTGGTAAGCAAAGTAAGCAGCTGTTGTCTTTCCTTTTGTCCCTGTGAAAGCGAGAATTTTGAGCTTTTCTTGTGGATTGCCATAAAATTCCATAGCAATCAAACTCATGGCTTTTTTGATATCGTTCACAACGATGACGGGGATACCGACTTCGTAGTCCTTTTCTGCGACATACCAAGCTAATCCTTGCGTTATAGCGGATAGGAGGTATTCTTTTTTAAAGGCAGCGCCTTTGGCAAAAAAAAGAGTGCCTTCTTTTACTTTTCTGCTGTCGTAACTGATGCTATCAAAGATAACTTCTCGGTAGTTGTAGTGGTAATGACCTTGGTCAATAATCTCACGAAAAAGGCCATCTTTCTTTAAAATATCTAATACGGTTTCAATCTTAATCATACTTTCTATTATAAACTTCAAGCCCGAATTTTACAAGTAACAAGGAAAAGTTTATAATGGAAGATAAGGAACTTTTCCTAGTTATCAAAATTGAATGAGGAAGCTATGTCTAACGAAAACAATCACCAGCAAGCCCAGATGTTGCGAGGGACTGCTTGGCTAACAGCTAGTAACTTTATTAGTCGCCTCCTTGGTGCTATCTATATTATTCCCTGGTATATCTGGATGGGGACCTATGCTGCTAAGGCAAACGGCCTCTTTACCATGGGCTACAATATTTACGCATGGTTCTTGTTGATTTCAACAGCGGGTATCCCAGTTGCGGTCGCAAAGCAAGTGGCTAAGTACAATACCATGCGAGAAGAAGAACACAGCTTTGCCTTGATTCGGAGTTTCCTAGGCTTTATGACTGGTTTGGGACTGGTCTTTGCCTTGGTCTTGTATCTCTTTTCTCCATGGTTAGCAGATTTGTCAGGTGTGGGGAAAGACCTGATTCCTATCATGCAGAGTTTGGCTTGGGCGGTCTTGATTTTCCCATCTATGAGTGTCATCCGGGGCTTCTTCCAAGGGATGAACAATCTGAAACCCTATGCTATGAGTCAAATCGCTGAGCAGGTGATCCGTGTTATCTGGATGTTGATGGCAACCTTCTTCATTATGAAGATGGGTTCTGGTGACTACCTATCAGCCGTTACCCAATCGACCTTTGCAGCCTTTGTAGGATGGTGGCTAGTTTTGCAGTCTTGATCTACTTCCTAGCCCAAGAAGGTTTGCTCAAAAGAGTATTTGAAACACGGGATAAAATCAATAGTAAGCGTCTCTTAGTAGATACCATTAAGGAAGCCATTCCCTTTATCCTAACAGGATCAGCCATTCAGCTCTTCCAGATTTTAGACCAAATGACCTTTATTAATAGTATGAAGTGGTTTACCAACTATAGCAATGAAGACTTGGTTGTCATGTTTTCTTATTTTTCTGCCAATCCGAATAAAATTACCATGATCTTAATCTCTGTAGGGGTTTCTATTGGGAGTGTCGGCTTGCCACTGTTGACGGAAAACTATGTAAAAGGCGACTTGCAGGCGGCGGCTCGCCTAGTCCAAGATAGCCTCACCATGCTCTTCTTATTTCTATTGCCGGCAACGGTTGGAGTGGTCATGGTAGGGGAGCCTCTTTATACAGTCTTTTACGGTAAGCCAGATAGTTTGGCCATGGGCTTATTTGTTTTTGCAGTTTTGCAGTCTACTATCCTAGGCTTGTATATGGTCTTGTCTCCTATGCTTCAGGCCATGTTCCGCAACCGCAAGGCAGTTCTTTACTTTATCTATGGTTCCATTGCTAAGATCGTCTTGCAATTGCCAACCATTGCTATTTTCCACAGCTACGGTCCTTTGATTTCAACGACTATCGGCTTGATTATTCCGAATGTCTTGATGTACCGAGACATCTGCCAGGTAACGGGTGCTCGTCGAAAGATAATTTTGAAGCGAATCATTTTGATTACCATCTTGACCCTTGTCATGTTTATCCTAGTTGGCTTCTTGCAGTGGCTGCTCGGTTTTGTCTTCCAGCCAAGTGGACGTTTCTGGAGTTTCCTTTATGTGACCCTCATCGGAGGTCTTGGAGGAGGTCTGTATGGTTTGATGAGTCTACGTACACGACTCTTAGACAAGATAATCGGCAAAGCTCAAGCAGACCGACTACGTACACGATTGAAAATATCGTAAAAAGATTAATAAATAAAAGTAATGAATTTAACCTTTCTGTAATAGAAAAGTTTTATACTACATTTTTCTTAAAAAAAGAGAACTTTTTCTAAAATCAAGAGCAGAAAATATGCTTTTTTAAGTTTTTCTTCAGAAATCGCTTGACTAAATAAAACTAAAGCTGTATAATAAGACAAAACTTTTAAACAGGAGGTTCTGGAAATGAAAAAGTCTAAGGCCAAGTATCTGACACTTGCAAGTGTCGTGTTAAGCGCAGGTATCTTACTGAGCGCATGTGGAAACTCAAGTAGCGCTTCTAAAACATATAACTATGTTTATTCGAGCGATCCATCTAGTTTGAACTATCTTGCTGAAAACCGTGCAACAACCAACGACATCGTTACCAATTTGGTAGATGGATTGATGGAAAATGACCAATACGGTAACTATGTTCCATCATTGGCAGAGGATTGGACTGTTTCTCAGGACGGTTTGACCTATACTTACAAATTGCGTAAGGATGCAAAATGGTATACTTATGAGGGTGAAGAATACGCCCCTGTAACGGCCCAAGACTTTGTTACAGGTTTGAAATATGCTGCTGATAAGAAATCCGAAGCCTTGTACCTGGTTCAAGACTCTGTAGCAGGTTTGGATGACTATATCAACGGGAAAACAACTGACTTTTCAACAGTCGGTGTTAAGGCTATTGATGACCAAACAGTTCAGTATACTTTGACACGTCCAGAACCTTATTGGAATTCTAAAACAACTTCAACCATTCTCTTCCCTGTCAATGCAGATTTCTTAAAATCAAAAGGGGATGACTTTGGTAAGGTAGACCCTTCTAGCATTTTGTACAGTGGACCTTTCTTGATGAAATCGTTTGTTTCAAAATCTGTTATCGAATACAAGAAAAATCCAAATTACTGGGATGCTAAAAATGTCTTTGTGGACGATGTGAAATTGACCTACTATGACGGTAGTGACCAGGATGCCCTAGCTCGTAACTTCGTAGAAGGAGTATACAGCTACGCACTTCTCTACCCAAATAGCTCAAGCTTTGAAGGCATTAAAGAGAAGAACAAGGATAACATCATCTATAGTATGCAAAACGCAACTTCTTATTACTTGAACTTCAACTTGGACAGAAAATCTTATAACTTCACGTCTAAAACATCAGATATCGAAAAGAAATCAACCCAAGAAGCAGTTCTGAATAAAAACTTCCGTCAAGCCTTCAACTATGCTTATAACCGTACAGCCTATGGAGCACAATCTCAAGGGGAAGAAGGAGCAACAAAGATTATTCGTAACTTGGTTGTACCTCCAACATTTGTAAGTATCAACGGAAAAGACTTTGGCGATGTTGTTTCAGAAAAGATGGTCAACTATGGCCAAGAATGGCAAGGAATCAACTTTGCGGACGCGCAAGACCCATACTACAATCCTGATAAAGCTAAGGCTAAATTTGCGGAAGCTAAGAAAGAATTGGAAGCTAAGGGTGTGCAATTCCCAATCCACTTGGATGTAACAGTTGACCAATCAGCTAAAAAAGGTGTACTTGAAGCAAGTTCTTTGAAACAATCCATCGAATCTGTTCTAGGAGCTGAGAATGTGGTTATCGATATCCAACAGCTATCAACAGATGAGTTTAACAACTCTAGCTACCTCGCTCAAACTGCAGCTCAAAAAGACTTTGATATCTATAATGGCGGTTGGAGTGCGGACTACTTGGACCCATCAAGCTATCTAGATATCCTAAATGTCAATAACGGTGGTATGTTGCAAAACCTTGGTCTAGAACCAGGTGAGGTCAATGACAAGGCTAAGGCAGTTGGACTTGATACCTATACTCAAATGTTGGAAGAAGCCAATAAAGAGCAAGACCCAGCAAAACGTTATGAGAAATATGCTGAAATTCAAGCGTGGCTTGTAGACAGTGCCCTTGCGATTCCAAACGTTTCTCAGGGTGGAACACCGACCTTAAGAAAGACAGTTCCATTCTCATCACCATTCTCACAAGCTGGAAATAAGGGTGTCGAATCATACAAGTATCTCAAGTTGCAAGATAAGACTGTAACGTCTGATGAGTATGAAAAAGCTAAAGAAAAATGGCTGAAAGAAAAAGAAGAATCAAATAAAAAAGCCCAAGAAGAACTGGCAAAACACGTTAAATAACCAGTCTATTCAACAGGAAAAACGATAGTTTCTCAAGGAACTATCGTTTTTATATAGTTTGAAACTATAACTAGCTCTTGAAAACAAGAAAATAAGTTAGTAAAAATAAGTGGTACAATAGTTACTATAGATTTGGAGGTATTGTATGAGCAAAGAACTACACATCAACACAATTTTGGCCCAGGCGGGAATCAAGTCAGATAAGGCAACAGGTGCCTTGGTGACGCCACTTCATTTTTCAACAACTTATCAGCATCCAGAGTTCGGTCAGTCTACGGGATTTGACTATACCCGTACTAAAAACCCAACTCGTAGTAAGGCGGAGGAGGTTTTGGCGGCAATCGAATCAGCAGACTATGCCCTAGCGACGAGTTCAGGTATGGCTGCGATTGTACTGGCCTTTAGTGTTTTTCCAGTTGGAAGTAAAGTCTTGGCTGTGCGTGATCTGTATGGGGGTTCTTTCCGTTGGTTCAACCAAGTGGAGCAAGAAGGCCGTTTCCATTTTACCTATGCCAATACAGAAGAAGAGCTGATCGCAGAGTTAGAGAAAGATGTGGATGTTCTTTATATTGAAACACCAACCAATCCCTTGATGTTGGAATTTGATATTGCCAAACTAGCCAAACTAGCTCATGCCAAGGGTGCCAAGGTAGTGGTGGACAATACCTTCTACAGTCCGATTTACCAACGTCCGATTGAAGATGGTGCGGATATCGTTCTTCATTCAGCTACCAAGTATCTAGCAGGGCACAATGATGTTTTAGCTGGGGTAGTTGTGACTAATAGTTTAGAACTATATGAGCAACTGTTCTACAATTTGAATACGACTGGTGCGGTCTTGTCGCCGTTTGATAGTTATCAGTTGATTCGTGGTCTTAAAACTCTGCCTCTTCGTATGGAGCGTTCTACAGCTAATGCCCAAGAAGTGGTTGCTTTTTTGAAGGATTCACCTGCTGTCAAGGAAGTGCTCTATACTGGACGTGGGGGGATGATTTCCTTTAAAGTAGTGGATGAAAAACGTATTCCTCATATTTTAAATAGCTTGAAAGTATTCTCTTTTGCGGAAAGTTTGGGTGGGTTGAGAGTCTGATCACGTATCCGACGACCTCAAACCCATGCG
>JXRG01000031.1:0-18272 GCA_000831085.1 Streptococcus sp. DBCMS | reverse complement strand
CTTCACCCTACTTGGTGGTTCTGGAATCTTAAAATTGCTTATTGCTGTTCTACCCTACTTGGTGGTTCTGGAATCTTAAAATTGCTTATGCTGTTCTCTACTTCCTTCTTCCAGAAGGCAATGCAGAAGCTTAAGACCATAGAGAGAATAAAAAGTTTATTCTGATCAGTTGAAAATAAAAAACGCATGTAATCGTAGATTGCATGCGTTTTTATATATAGCTTCTATCGAAAAGAGAGGTTCTTCACCAGATGGATAAGTCTTGTTTAATGGTCACTAAAACGACGATACTCTATATGAAAGTCAAAATAATGTTCATTCTGTAACTTTTGGAAGATGTCGCGATAGGCCTCTTCGTCAAAATGGTCGCCACGGTAGAGAATTTCAAAACTTAAACCATCGTACTCTAGAAAAGCGTTGGCTGATTTGAAACCATTTTGGCGATAGAAGTCCATGCGGGCCTTCCTTTGCTCCAAGTTATCGCATTCTTCATCTAATCGCTCGACTTCCAGCAACATGGTTCGCTGGTAAAAATCAGTCAGCTTTTCGATGATTTCCTTCCCATAACCGTGGCTTCTCAGGTGGGGCATGATGGCAAAAAAACTGATATAGAAGGCCTTTGGATTGGAGATGGCAAAAGCAAAGCCGACAAACTCTTCCTGGTTATAAAAGGCAAAGAAGTGGGCATCATCTCGGTCCTGATAGCGCAAGAACTCAGACAGAGGAACTCGTTCTTCTTCAGGGAAAGCTTCCTTGTTTAGCTTTTCAACCTTATCCAGATCAGGAAATACATCCGTTATTAATTGACTAGTCAAACTCATAAATGACCTCCTTTTCTTGATTATAGCAAATTGTCTCTCTGTAAGCAATTGATTCCAAACTTAGTGACAGAGCCTTGTCGCTCCTCTAGAAAGCTGATATAATAGCTTTATGAATAAGAAACAATCCGTGGACTTGATACATGGTCCTATTCTTCCTTCGCTTTTAAGCTTTGCCTTTCCAATCTTGCTGTCTAATATCTTTCAACAGCTTTATAATACGGCTGACGTCTTGATTGTTGGGCGTTTTCTTGGCCAAGAATCCTTGGCAGCAGTAGGAGCAACAACGGCCATTTTTGACTTGATTATAGGCTTTACGCTTGGTGTTGGAAATGGCATGGGGATTGTCATTGCCCGCTATTATGGGGCTCGTAATTTCACTAAAATTAAAGAAGCAGTAGCAGCAACCTGGATTTTAGGAGGGCTTCTCAGTATTTTGGTCATGCTGATGGGCTTTGTCGGTCTGTATCCACTCTTGCAATATTTAGATACCCCTGCAGAAATTCTTCCCCAATCCTATCAATATATTTCTATGATTGTGACTTGTGTAGGCGTCAGTTTCGCTTATAATCTCTTTGCGGGTTTGTTGCGGTCCATTGGAGACAGTCTAGCAGCTCTTGGCTTCCTGATTTTTTCTGCTTTGGTTAATGTGGTTCTGGATTTGTATTTTATTACGCAACTGCATCTGGGAGTTCAATCTGCGGGGCTTGCTACCATCATTTCACAAGGGTTATCAGCGGTTCTTTGCTTTTATTATATCCGCAAAAGCGTTCCAGAACTCTTGCCACAGTTTAAACATTTCAAATGGGACAAGAGCTTGTATGCGGATCTCTTGGAGCAAGGTTTAGCTATGGGCTTGATGAGTTCGATTGTGTCTATTGGTAGTGTGATTTTACAGTCTTCTGTCAATACTTTTGGAGCCGTGATTATAAGTGCGCAAACAGCGGCTCGACGCATTATGGCCTTTGCTTTGCTTCCGATGACGGCTATTTCTTCTGCCATGACAACCTTTGCTTCTCAGAATCTTGGGGCCAAGCGACCAGACCGCATTGTTCAAGGACTTCGAATCGGTAGTCGCCTGAGCATGTCGTGGGCAGGCTTTGTCTGTATCTTTCTCTTTTTTGCTAGTCCGACCTTGATTTCCTTCTTGGCCAGTTCAACGGATGGTTACTTGATTGAAAATGGTAGCCTCTACTTGCAGATCAGTTCAGTCTTTTATCCGATTTTGAGTCTCTTGTTGATTTATCGCAATTGCTTGCAGGGCTTGGGCCAAAAAATCCTGCCTTTGGTATCTAGTTTTATCGAGCTAATCGGTAAAATTGCTTTTGTGGTCTTGATTATCCCTTGGGCAGGCTATAGGGGAGTCATCCTCTGTGAACCTCTTATCTGGGTTGCCATGACTATCCAACTTTACTTCTCTCTTTTCCGTCACCCCTTGATAAAAGAAGGTAAGGAAATCTTGGCAGCTAAGGAACAATCCTAGCTGGATTTACGAAAGAAAATCCATTTCCTCTAGTGAAAATCAGATGGACTTGTGTTATAATAAGAAAGATTAAAATGTGAAAAAAGGAGATTCCTAATGGGACGTAAATGGGCCAATATCGTAGCCAAGAAAACGGCTAAAGATGGAGCTAACTCTAAAGTATATGCAAAATTTGGTGTAGAAATCTATGTAGCAGCTAAAAAAGGTGATCCGGATCCAGAATCAAACTCAGCTTTGAAATTCGTTATCGACCGTGCTAAACAAGCCCAAGTGCCAAAACACGTTATCGATAAAGCGATTGATAAAGCAAAAGGAAACACAGACGAAACCTTTACAGAAGGACGTTACGAAGGATTTGGACCAAACGGTTCTATGTTAATCGTTGATACCTTGACTTCAAACGTTAACCGTACCGCAGCTAATGTCCGTGCTGCCTTTGGTAAAAATGGCGGAAACATGGGTGCTTCAGGTTCAGTTTCATACCTTTTTGATAACAAGGGTGTTATTGTATTTGCAGGTGAGGACGCTGATGCAGTCTTTGAGCAATTGCTCGAAGCAGATGTGGATGTGGACGATGTAGAAGCGGAAGAAGGGACAATCACTGTTTACACAGCTCCAACAGACCTTCACAAGGCTATTGTTGCCCTTCGTGAGTCAGGTGTCGAAGAATTCCAAGTGACAGAACTTGAGATGATTCCTCAGTCAGAAGTGGAATTGTCAGGGGATGACCTTGAAACCTTTGAAAAACTTTACAGCGTTCTTGAGGACGACGAAGACGTACAAAAGATCTACACAAACGTAGATGGATTCTAATAGAAAAACGAACAGTTTTACTAGCTGTTCGTTTTTTTGATATTTGAACTTAGACTCTGGTTTCAGAATCGTTTTGTTTCTTGCTTTTTTCTAGACCTAGACCGACTGCATGTTTTTGGACCAGCAAGAGCTGTCCATTGTCCTGTTTTGCAAAAGTTAAGGTAACGGTCTTGATCTTGTCTCCAATGGAGATATAGGTGATTTTTCTCGTATCGTACCCTCCGATAGTGGAGTCAAACTCAGAGTCTGGTAGTCCGTGTTTTTTGATAATATCCTTGTAGTTGGTACCACCTTTTCCTTTGTTATCAAGGTCACCTTCGATTAAGGCATCGAACTGTTCTTGGGTCCAGGTGAAGGTATCGTTTTCTTCCTCCTCAGGGATGGAATAGGCGCTATCATCTGTCAAGTCGCTTTCTTCTTCGCGCTCCATTGAGGCACTTGCCTCGCTGTAGGAACGGTTAAACTCCCTGACAAACTCTTTGTAGACATTAGCGTACAGTACTTGGGTCGTAAAGAAAAGTACAACAGAAGCAACTGCGAGGGATGTTCCGATAATGGCCATGGTTTTCCGTTTTTTGAGATTGACGATAAGGCCGATAATCCCCAAGATAAATGCGACAATGGCGATGAAAAATGATAGATAGTTAATAAACGGGATCCAGGATCCTAACAGTGCGATGGCTCCAAAAATGGTTGCTAAGATTCCTAAAACTCTTTGTTCTTCTGGTTTCATTTGAAAGTTTTCTCCCTTCATCGAGTGAATGGATTTCTATCCACAGTAGTTAGTGCTTATTATAGAAAAAATATTGTCTAATGTCAATTTAAACTAAAATAGTTCTCTTGGAAACTTTTTTTCTTGACATCTCCTCTGAAAATGATAAAATAGTTCTCATGGAAACTTAATTAGTTCTCCAGAGAACTATATTCAATCGTGAGAAAGGAGCAATCATGGACAAGCCGATGTTAATGTTCAAACGTTTTGGACACCAGGTTCATCTGATGGTACAGAAAGAAGCCAAGCGATGTGGCATTGAATTTATGGGTGGACCGCAAGGGCAGGTTCTGCGTTTTTTAGATCATTGTGAACAAAAAGAGGAACTGGTCTTGATTAAGGATATCGAGCAAGAACTCAATATTACAAAATCTGTGGCGAGTAATTTAGTCAAGCGCATGGTGCAAAATGGTTTGGTTGAGCTAGAGGCGAGCCCGAGCGATAAGCGGGCAAAATTTGTTCGCCTGACGGAGAAATCGCATTCGCAGATGCAAAAAGTTAAGGAATTTTTTGATCGGATCGATCAGAGTCTGCTAGAGGGGGTTTCAAAGTCAGACTTAGCAATCTTTGAAAAGGTACTCGGGCAATTGCAAGCAAATGTAGAAAAAATAGGAGGAGAGAATGAAGAAACTCGCTAAACGTATTACAGGAAAAGAGTGGGGAATGATCGTCCTTACGATTCTGTTCACTTGTTTCTCGGTCTATCTCGAGTTAGAGGTGCCGACTTATATTTCGCAAATTACAGAATTACTGGGAACGTCTGGAACGCAGTTGGGAGAACTCTGGTCACCAGCTGCGAAGATGATTGGTTTGTCTTTATTGGCTTTCTTTTCATCTGTTATGGTTGGTTTCTTTGCCGCTCGTGTTGCAGCCTCCTATACAACTCATCTACGCACTGATGTATTTCATCAGGTTTTGGATTTTTCACAGACAGAAATCAAGCGCTTTTCAATCCCAAGTCTCTTGACTCGGACGACCAATGATATTACCCAGGTACAGATGCTCTTTACCATGGGCTTGCAAGTGGTTACTCGTGGGCCAATTATGGCTATCTGGGCCATTGGAAAAATCCTTGGGAAATCGGAATACTGGCTCTGGGCAGTCGTTGTGGCTGTTATTGTCAATGTCTTGATGACCACCGTTCTTATGACTCTGGCCTTTCCAAAACAATCTGTCATCCAAAAATTGACAGATAAACTCAATAGCATCACTCGTGAAAGTTTGACTGGGATTCGAGTTGTTCGCGCATATAATGCGGAAGATTACCAAGATAAGAAATTTGAAGCAGCCAACGATGAGGTAACACGTCTCAATCTCTTTGTCAATCGATTGATGGCCATTATGAACCCCATTATGATGGGGATTTCCAGTGGATTAAGTTTAGCCATTTACTGGATTGGTGCCTATATCATCAACGATGCAAGTTTGACAGAACGTCTGCCACTCTTTAGTGATATGGTGGTCTTCATGTCCTATGCTATGCAGGTCGTGATGGGCTTCCTTCTCATGGGAGCGCTCTTTATCGTTCTTCCTCGTACCTTGGTTTCGGCAGGACGTATCAATCAAGTATTGGATCTGCATTCTTCTATTGAAAATCCTAATCATGCACAGACAGCGGATCCTTCAGTTCAAGGACAAGTGGAATTCCGTGATGTGACTTTCCGCTACTCTAAAAACTCAGAAGCAGTCGTGGAACATGTCACTTTCAAAGCAGAAGCGGGTCAAACCGTAGCCTTCATCGGATCGACTGGATCAGGTAAGTCTACGCTAGTCAACCTCTTGCCACGTTTTGACGACGTTTCAGATGGACAAATCCTAGTGGACGGAGTTAATGTGCAAGATTACGATTTGGAAGATTTGCGCAATAAGGTCGGCTATATTCCACAAAAAGCTGTACTCTTTTCTGGAGATGTCAAGGGGAACTTGGACTTTGGTAAGAGTCAAGAAAGTCCTCTAAGTGAGGCTGCTATGTGGCAAGCTCTTGAATTGGCCCAGTCTAAAGCATTTATCGAGGACAAGGAAGCAGGTCTTGCATCAGAAGTTGCCCAAGGTGGAACCAACTTCTCAGGAGGTCAAAGACAGCGTTTGGCCATTGCACGCGCCTTGGCTCGTAAACCAGAGATTCTCATCTTTGATGATTCCTTCTCAGCCTTGGACTACAAGACAGATCGTGTCCTACGCCAAGAGCTAGCAGAGAAAACAAAATCCATGACCAAACTCATCGTAGCGCAACGGATTTCTACCATTATGGACGCCGACCTGATCTTAGTTTTGGATCAAGGTAAAGTCGTGGGACAAGGCACCCACAAGGAACTTCTTGCAACCAACGAAGTCTACCAAGAAATTGCCTACTCACAACTATCAAAGGAGGAATTGGAACATGGAAAATAAAAAAGTTTCGGTCTGGAAACAGTGCAAACCTTATATGGCAGGCCTCCAACTCCCTCTCCTAATAGCAGTTGTGGCTGCAGTCATTTCAAGTATCATTACCGTTTATGGTCCAACTAAGATTAAAGAAATTACTAACTTGATTTCAGATGGCTTGGCTACAGAAATCGACTTGGTAGCTGTGTCAAACATTGCTGGATTTTTGGTTGTTCTATATGTATTTGGCGCCATCCTTAACTATACACAGGCCTATATCTTTTCAACAAGTATCCAACATTTTTCAAAACGCTTGCGGACAGCAATCGCTGAAAAAATCAATCGTTTGCCACTTGGCTATTTTGACCGCCATTCACAAGGAGACACTCTATCTCGTGTAACCAACGATGTGGATACGGCGGCGCAATCTCTCAACCAAAGTCTAGGGGCAGTTCTTTCAGCTAGTTTCTTGTTGATTGCTGTCTTGGTGACCATGTTTGGGATGAACTGGATTTTGGCATTGGTAACAGTTGTATCAACCCTTGTTGGTTTTGCGGCGGTTTCCGTAATCATGGCCAAGTCACAGGGTTATTTTAAAGCCCAACAAAATAATCTAGCAGCCGTCAATGGTTATGTGGAAGAGATGTACTCTGGCCATAATGTAGTGACCAGCTACAACGCAGTGGACACCTCCAAAGCGAGATTTGCAGGTTTAAACCAAGACTTGCAGGATAGTATTTGGAAATCTCAGTTTATCTCTGGTATCATGATGCCAGCCATGTTCTTTGTTGGGAACTTTAGTTATGTCTTAGTCATCATCGTTGGGGCCGCGCTGGCGTTAGAAGGACATATCACGATAGGGATTATTGTAGCTTTTATGGTTTACGTACGGACCTTCTCCCAACCTCTGTCACAGATTGCCCAAGGGATTACGAGCTTGCAACAAGCGAGTGCAGCCATGACTCGTGTATTAGAATTTCTAGCTGAAGCTGAGATGCAGGATGAATCTCATAAGGAAAGACAATTGAGCAACATAAAAGGGGAAGTAGTCTTTGATCATGTGTCATTTGGCTATACACCAGAGCGCACCATCATCCATGACTTCTCTGCGACAGCTCATGCTGGTCAAAAGGTCGCGATCGTTGGGCCGACTGGAGCTGGTAAGACAACCATTGTCAATCTTTTGATGAAGTTTTATGAGATTGATAAGGGAAGTATCCGTATCGATGGTGTGGATACTAAGGACATGAAACGCTCAGAAGTACATGATGCCTTTTCAATGGTCTTGCAGGACACATGGCTCTTTGAAGGAACCATTCGAGACAATCTCGTCTATAATCAGACAGACATCAGTGATGAACGAATGATAGAAGCCAGCAAGGCTGTGGGAATCCACCACTTTATCATGACTTTGCCAGATGGCTACGATACTGTTTTGGATGACACCGTGACCTTGTCTGTTGGACAGAAACAGCTCTTGACCATTGCTCGTGCCTTGCTCAAGGACGCGCCACTCTTGATTTTGGATGAAGCGACATCCTCAGTCGACACACGTACAGAGGAGTTGATTCAAAAAGCCATGGACCGTTTGATGGAGGGTCGAACTTCCTTTGTCATTGCCCACCGCTTGTCTACTATCCGAAATGCCGACTTGATTCTTGTCATGAAAGATGGAAATATCATTGAACAAGGCAACCATGAGGAACTGATGGCGCAAGGTGGCTTCTACGCCGACTTGTACAATAGTCAATTTACAGAAGACGAAGCAGAAGAATAAATCAAAAGAAGGCTTGACGGCCTTCTTTTTCTGCACTATACTAGAAGACAAACGTCTCACCTGTAGACGAAAAAAGGTAATGAATGAGAATTATAAATGAAAAATTATCAAGAATGGTATCGAAATATCAGCTCTAGACTAATCAGTCATCCCACTCTTTTATTTCTGTTACGCAGTTTCAATCGTTTGATGACAGTCGCCATGCCCCTGGTCTATTTGATCTTGCTAGTCACCACTTACCTGCAACTAGGACTTGGTCAGCAAGTTGGGGTTTATGTGCTTATTCCTGCATCAGGTTTTGTGACTTTGTCCCTGTTTCGTAAGAAAATCAACCACCCGCGACCTTATGAAACTTGGGATATCTGTCCCCTGCTTGAAAAAGATAGTTCGGGACAGTCGATGCCCAGCCGTCATGTTTTTTCGGCAACTATCATCTCCATGGCCTGTCTGCATGCCAGTCTACCTGTTGGCTTAGCATGCTTGATTTTTTCAGCTTTGCTGGGACTGGTGAGGGTTTTAGGGGGGGTTCATTATCCCAAGGATGTCTTGGTTGGCTATGCTTGTGGTCTGGTGTGGGGATTCCTTTTCTTCCTATTCTGACATGTAAGTTAAGCTAGTCCTACAACCACTTACTGCTTCAAATTGACCACTTGCTTTTTTGCCCTTGTATTCCTAACTTAGCTTTGATATAGTAGAGTCAGAAAGGAGATGTGATGAAGTTACGAATTGAGATTGACGGCAATTTAGAGGAGACTGAAATTGTCATCAAGACCCCTGCTTTGACAGATGAAATTGCAGATTTGCAACGGCTCTTGCAAGAGTCAAAGGCTCCGAGGTTGACTTTTTACAAGGGGACAGGTGAATATTATCTAGACCTTTCAGAAATTCTCTTCTTTGAAACAGAAGGGAGCAAAATCTACGCTCATAACCAGAAGGAAGCTTATGAGGTTCGCCTCAAGCTCTATGAGTTGGAGTCTATCTTGCCTCGCTATTTTAGTCGAGTGTCCAAGTCAACTATCGCAAACATCCGTCAGATTTACTCAGTGGACAAGTCCTTTTCAGGAACGGGCACCATTTCCTTTTATCAGACCCACAAGGAGGTTCATGTCTCACGACATTACCAATCCCTCCTAAAAGAAAATCTAAGAAACATGAGGTGAAAAACATGAAAAAGAAAGCATTTGGTATTGTTTTATTGGTTTTAGCAGCTTGGATCTTGCTGCAAGGAAATTTTGGCATTCCTTCTTTGGATGGCAAAATATGGCCTTTGATTGGTATCGTCTTTTTTGCCTACAAGTCAGTTGAATCCATTCTCAGACGCCATCTAACTTCAGCAGTTTTTACAGGTTTACTGGCGCTCATCATTGCTAATTCTGCCTATGATTTGCTACCTGTTACCAACCACTCTTTAATCTGGGCTAGCATCTTAGCAGTGCTAGGTGTTGGTTATCTCACTCACTCAAGTAAGTTCTGGAATGAAAAAAAATGGTGGTACAATGGGAAAAAAACAGTCGTCACGGATAAGGAAGTCGCTTTTGGGAGCGGGACCTTCTATAAGCAAGATCAAGATCTCGTAGATGACCAAGTGGAAGTCGCTTTTGGGGATGCTAAAATCTACTATGATAATGCAGAGATGCTAGGTGATTTTGCAACTTTAAATATTGAAGTGGCCTTCGGGAATGCAACCGTCTATGTTCCACAACACTGGCGTGTCGATTTGAAAGTAGAAACCTCCTTTGGTGCAGCTAAGGCAGATGCTCCTGTAGCGCCAACAAACAAAACCTTGATTATCCGTGGAGAAGTCGCTTTTGGTAAACTTGGAGTTGTTTACGTTAAATAAAAAAATAGTTTAGGCCCTTGATAAATTCAAGAAAGTGTGATAACATAGTACGGTATGTGGTGCTAGCACATCCGCTATATTAGATCTAATAGGAGGAAAACACAATGGCTAAAGTATGTTACTTTACAGGTCGTAAGACTGTATCAGGAAACAACCGTTCACACGCGATGAACCAAACAAAACGTGCCGTAAAACCAAACCTTCAAAAAGTTACTGTTCTTATCGATGGTAAACCTAAAAAAGTTTGGGCTTCAGCTCGTGCTTTGAAATCAGGTAAAGTTGAACGCGTTTAATAAAAATGAAAAGACCTAACTGGTCTTTTTCTTTTGCTCTAAGGATAAAATCATTTGAAAAATAGAGTAAATATCTGCCAATACAGCATTCTGCTTTTACACTTGGGCTGAAATATGATAAAATAGAGTATCAACTAGTTGAGGTAAAAAAAATGACTGTAAAAATTAATACAAAAGATGGTCAAATCGAACTGACAGATGAAGTGATTGCAACCGTAGTAGGTGGTGCCGCAACTGAGATTTTTGGCGTGGTCGGTATGGCTAGTAAAAATGCCCTCAAAGACAATTTCCAAGCCCTTCTTGGTAAGGAAAATTATTCTAAGGGTGTTGTTATAAAAGCAGCCGAAGATGGTAGCATTGCAGTTGATGTTTATACCGTATTGAGCTACGGAGTAAAGATAAGCGAAGTGTCAAAAAACATTCAAGAGCGTGTTCGTTTTAGTTTAGAAAATCAACTAGGAATTACTGCTCAGACTGTGAATGTCTACATTCAAAATATCAAAGTTGTAGGAGAATAATCGTGTCAAAAATTACTACCAGTTTATTCCAAGAGATGGTGCAGGCTGCATCAACTCGTTTGAATAAGCAAGCAGAATATGTCAATTCATTGAACGTCTTTCCAGTTCCAGATGGAGATACTGGGACAAACATGGGAATGACCATTGAAAATGGTGCTAAAGAAGTAGCAGACAAGCCTGCTTCTACAGTTGGAGAAGTAGCGAGCATTCTTGCCAAAGGGCTCTTGATGGGTGCGCGTGGGAACTCAGGAGTTATCACTTCTCAGCTCTTCCGTGGCTTCTCTCAGGCTATCAAGGAAAAAGATGAATTAACAGGTCAAGACTTGGCTCTTGCCTTCCAATCAGGTGTCGAAGTAGCTTATAAAGCGGTTATGAAACCAGTCGAAGGCACTATTTTGACAGTTTCTCGTGGTGCTGCCATTGGTGCCAAGAAAAAAGCGGAACAGACAGATGATGCTGTTGAGGTCATGCGTGCAGCCTTGGAAGGAGCTAAAACAGCTCTTGCCAAAACACCAGACATGCTTCCAGTTTTGAAAGAAGTTGGTGTTGTGGACTCAGGTGGTCAAGGTTTGGTCTTCATCTATGAAGGATTCCTCTCAGCTCTTACTGGTGAATACAGTGCTTCTGAAGACTTTGTAGCGACTCCTGCCAACATGAGTGAAATGATCAATGCAGAGCACCACAAGTCTGTAGCAGGGCATGTGGCAACTGAGGATATTACCTTCGGTTACTGTACAGAGATCATGGTAGCTCTCAAACAAGGTCCGACTTATTCTAAGGACTTTGACTACGATGAATTCCGTAACTACTTGAATGACTTAGGCGACTCTCTACTTGTTGTCAATGATGATGAAATCGTCAAAGTTCACGTCCATACAGAAGATCCAGGTCTTGTCATGCAAGAAGGTCTCAAATATGGTAGCTTGATCAAGGTAAAAGTGGACAATATGCGTAACCAACACGAGGCGCAAGTTGAAAAAGAAGCAACTCAAGGAAACAAGCTTCTGAAACAAAAGAGTATGCCCTTATCGCAGTAGTAGCTGGTCAAGGTTTAGCAGATATCTTCCGTGCTCAAGGTGTGGATTATGTTATCGAAGGTGGTCAGACAATGAACCCTTCAACAGAAGACTTTATCAAGGCTGTTGAACAGGTCAATGCTCGCAACATCATCTTCTTGCCAAACAACAAAAATATCTTTATGGCAGCTCAGTCTGCGGCTGAAGTGCTTGAACAACCTGCTGTTGTGGTAGAAGCACGTACAATTCCTCAAGGATTGACCAGCCTTCTTGCCTTTGATCCAAGCAAATCAATCGAAGAAAACCAAGAGCGTATGACTGCTGCTCTTAGCGATGTCGTTAGCGGAAGCGTCACAACAGCTGTTCGTGATACAACCATTGATGGCTTAGAAATCCATGAAAACGATAATCTAGGTATGGTGGATGGAAAAATTCTCGTGTCAAACCCTGACATGCACCAAACCTTGATAGAAACATTGAAACATATGTTGGACGAAGACAGTGAAATTGTGACTTTCTATGTCGGTGAAGACGGAAGCGAAGAACTTGCCAATGAAATTGCCCAAGAAATCGCAGAAGAATTTGAAGATGTTGAAGTAGAGATTCACCAAGGTCAACAACCCGTATATCCATATCTTTTCAGTGTGGAATAGGAGACTTTGAATGAAGAAAGTTTTAGGATTAGTTTTTGCATCGTTACTTGTTCTTGCTGGCTGTGGTCAAACCAACACCGCAACAACAGATTCAAGTAGTATAGCAAGTTCGGTTGATTCATCCACAAAGTCAAGTCAGGTGAAAGAAGAAATCAAGGAAACGACCAAAGTTCTCAAAGGGAAGATGGAAGAATTTGATGTCACCATGACTTTTGTTTACACGGATGTTGTAAAACAATTCAAGATGGATATGTTGGGAGAATTTGGAGAGGAAATTCCTGCAGAAATTACTCCGGAAGAATTTCAAGAAGTCTTTCGCGAAGCAGTGGAAAGCTCTCCAGAGTATATTGAAATCAAGGACGAGCCAGGTGTTAAAGTTGAATATTTTATCACCGATAATAAAAAGATGAGAATAGTTATTGATCTTGACCTTGAGAAAGCAGATATGGATAGAATTAAAAAGACTTATTTCTTTGAATCACTTAAGGATAGTGTAGAAGACTTTAAGAAACCAAATACTCTGATTGCTGGTTTAAAGTTACAAGGATTTAGAGAAGAATAAACGAAAGAGGCTGGGACAATAGTCCCTTATCTCCAAAAAAATGTTCTTTGTCAACTGTAGTGGGTTGAAGAAAAGCTAAGATGTAGAGAAGTTTCAGCGACCATCATTTTTGAGCACTGATAGCACTTGAAACGACGCTTTTTCAGGAGAATTCTAGTAGGCATACCAGTCGTTTCAAGGTAATGAATTTTAGACGGTTTTTGAAAGTTATATTTCCTCATCAGACTTCCACAATCAGGGCAATCTGGCACATCGTAGTCCAGTTTAGCGATGATTTCCTTGTGTATATCCATATTGATGATATCTACAATCTTGATGTTAGGATCTTTAATATCGAGTAGTTTTGTGATAAAATGTAATTGTTCCATATGATTCTTTCTAATGATGGTTTGGTTGCTTTTTATTATAGATCTTATGGGACTTTTTTCTACAACAAAATAGGCTCCATGATATCCATAGGGGATTTACCCACTACAAATATTATAGAGCCGAAAATAACAGAAGGAAGCTGAATTGACAGCTTCCTTTTTCTATGCAATTTGACCTACCAATAAATTTATAATGAAACAAACCTTCTATTGGAAATTCTAATTACGATAGGTTATAATGATAAAGCTGTTATATTAGATTAAGTATGAATATAAAGGAGAAATGATGAAGAAAAAATTTTTTAATCAATCTTTTTCCCGCTTTTCGATTAGAAAGTTAAGTGTTGGGACCTGTTCAGTATTGCTAGGAACCTTTATGGTGATGGCTACTTCACCAGTGCAAGCAGATGAAGCTCAAGTCAATAATAAGGAACAACAAACCCAGGCGGAAATTCAACAGAAGGAAAAAAGTGCTGAGAATGGACAGGAAGTCATTTCTGAACCTCAAAAAGAGGTAACACAGAACGAAGCGATTAAGGACCGGAAGGATAAAACTGAACCGTCCAAAACAGAAGTATCTGAACCAGTCGCTCAGAGCCAACCAGTTTCACAAGTTGATAATACGAAGGAAGCGAGTCAGCCTTCTTTAGATGAGGAGAAAAAGCAATCTCTAGAATCAACTCAAACTGAGCAGAAAAGCAAGGAAGAAAGCAGTTCTAGCGGACAAACTTCTTCTAGACGCAAGAGATCGCTAGATGAAGTCAATGCTGTATTTCAAGCTCATTCGCCAATCAAAGATATCCATGCGGTAGATAGTGTCCGTGAATCCTTGAACTTTAGTATTACTGGACACGAAGCAGACTATTCTGGTGGGTATATCAAAATTCATTTCCAAAATGGGAAAGCTATTAAATTGACTCCTTCTCCAGTCGGTGGTGTAAAGTTCAGTCAAGAAAAAACGAATGGGGACCTTGATTTAAAGATAGAACCTACAAATCTGAGAGGTGGGGCAAACTATAACTTCGTCTATACTTTTCAGATAGATCCTTTGACTCAGAACTGGGGAGGTGCTGTCCAAGCCATTGGACCAGACCACAAGGTGACCGCAACTGCTAAGCTCTATGACAAAAATGGCAATGTCCTCAAAGAACTTGGAAGTATTGAACACACATGGAAAGTCTTAGAAAATGGTGTTGGTGGTCTGACACCAATGTCTAACAATCAGGTCATTGGCTACGATCGAAATAATGATGGTATCGTTGACGATGATTCGTCGGTTGTATCCTACTATCTATTTAACGGTGCGAAAGATCCTAAGAATAATACGGCAAGAAATGATTACTTCAACTATGGAAATGGTGTCTTTGATGGTCGTATGATCAATGGTATGGGTATTAGTGATGTCGGAGGGCATATCATTGATCCTGTCACTTCTTATACCTATAATATAGAGTTAAAAGAAGGTTATGAATTGACAGATGAAGCTAAAGCTCTAGGATGGACTGCCGATGCGACGGGTTACCATCTGACCATTAACAGAGCTAACAATCCGCTTCAAGATATTAATAACAATAAAAATAAGCTCATTCCAATTTCTTTCAAGTTAAAGAATGCCAAAGTAGCAGATATCAATAGAAAAGCGCAAAACTTTACTGTGACGGGTATCTATACAAAAGCAGATGGGACTAGCTATCAAAATACGGCCGTTCTGCCTTATGCTCTCTTTGTTCAAAAAACAGACCAGCCAGAGTCTTCTCTCTTTGAATATAGACACTATAATCAGTCTGACTCGGATATAATTCGTTCCTATGGTGAAACAGAATACCGTTCTAATGTTCGACTTTCATCAGTCGCAGAGGTTGAAAAAGATTATCCTATCAATGACTACACGGTCACCCATAAAATACAGGATCCACGAGAGTCTTATCGAGAAGTCAATGCGATTGAGGATCGTTATTGGAATGAATTTTTCTCCTCACCGGATGCATCCGTAGAAGTATACAATAAAGCTACAGGTGAGTTGTTAGGGACTTTTAATAGTAACACCCGTAGTCTACGATTGACGGAAGAGCAAGATGTGAAGGAGCTGGAGTACAAGTTTAAAAATATCAAGATGAGGAAGTCCTCAACCAATGATACTTCGGCATTTTTTTTCCAGACAAAAACACGTTTTAATCATTGGGAAAGTCTCTATAAAAATTCGACGATTCGTAAGTTGGATTCTAGAACGGATTTCACTTTTAAGAATACTGGAAACACTGTTTCCTTCTCTCAAACTGCCTCAGCCGAATTGACGCGTGTTATCCAGCAAATTTCGATGGTTGGACGTCGTCGGACAGATGTCTTCAATCGACACACAGATGCTTCTGGTTTTAAAGAAGATTTTATCACAAGGACTGCGGGTAAAGACACCCCTACTCAGAACTTCGCAAACTTGACGGGAGTTTACCATTTAGCCTATTTGGCTGACCCTCAATTAAACTTTAGTGGAAACCTTAATTTTAAGGTCTATTATAATTACAAAGATACTGGGAAAACTCTCTACTATGCCCAAGTGAAGGGAACCCCAGACTCCTCTATGCCCCCAACGCTTTTGAAGTTGGAAAACAAGACAATTCCAAATGGGACCTATACCTATAAAGCAATTGCTTTCTGGGATGAGGAACTTCCAGATGTTCAAGCTCAGAATGGTTTTGACTTAGGAGAACTAGATGGCATTACTGTTACTTCGAAAAATTCGACCTCTCATGACTTCAATGTGATCGTACAGGCCTCAGAAGCGAGCGGTGTCTACTCTGAAGTGAAAAGGGCGACAGATCAACACTTTGCCTACAATTCCCAAGAACACTATCCTGGTGATGAGATTGATTTCAGAGTGACCTATAAAAACGCAGCGAAACAGCCTGTTTCAGACGTTTATGTTTTATCATCCTTGCCGATGAAAGGTGATAAACAGCTGGAATCCAGAAATCGTGGTTCTCAATTTACAGTGAGTTTGACAAAAGCTCTAACACCACCTTCAGGCTGGGAAGTTCAATATAGTCGTACTGCGGGTACTGCTGCAGAAATTAATGCTTCACAATGGCTCACAGCAGAACAGGTATCGGATTGGTCAGAGATTCGTGCAGTTCGTTGGCATTCGATTGCCCCAGTTGCTTCTGGAAGTACGGTTCAGTTTAATATTGATGGAGCAGTTATCGAGCAAAATACAACCTCAGGTGCGAGAGCTTATCTTTCTTCGGCCATGGCAAATGGCAGTTCCAAGTATACAGAGTCCAATAATGTTTCTATCCAAATGTCCGCCAAACTGTCATCTGCAAGCTTTACCTTTGTGGATGTAAACGATCCGTCTAAGGAAGTGCAACTAGGACAGGTAGACACAGTTGTAGGCAAACCCAACGGACCAATTTCTTATGATCCTGCTCGTCGAATTAAGGAATTAGAAGATGCGGGGTATGAACTGATCAGTAATGATTTTACAGATCATGTGTTTGGTGATTCGACTAGTCCAAAACAATTCAAGTTTCAGTTTAGACATAAGATTACAGAACTAACCGAAACTGTTCGTGGAACTCGAGAGATTGATTATGAATATCTCAAAAAAACAAACCATTCTGATTTATCACTCCTTGCTCCAAAGCATGTTGAGACTCATTCGTTTACTCGAACGAAGAGAATCGATCAGGTTTTGGCGAAACGGCAACCAAATGATGCGACAGCAGGTGTGGCATACTCAGCCTGGTCTGCAGACCAAACTTGGTCTCAAGTGATTTCTCCTGAAATTCCTGGCTATTATCCAAGAGAGGATATTGACGCAAACACAATGTCGGGAGAAGGAGCTCTCGATGAATATTTATTGAACGCGGATGATCCTAGAGATGAAGAGTTGGAAAAAGAATTTACCTGGTATCGGGTGGTGTATTATGTTCCGCTTCCAGTTGTCCCTTCAGCAAGTGCAGCGAAATCTAAAGGCCTTCAAGGGCAGAAGCAGGCAGCAACGATTCACTTTGATGACGATAGAGCAAGCGAGAGCGAGGTTCACTTTACAAAAGGGACAACAACCATTAATGGAGCAAAGAAATCCGTTGAACTAGTCCAAAGCAGTGTCTTTCTTTATGATGAGAATGGACAAAAGGTAACTTCGCTAACCATTGCCGACCAAGGGACGTACGATTTAGATCTTGTAAATAAAACAATTGTCTTTACTCCACTGAAAACCTTCTATGGTCCAGCAACTCCAGTTCAAGTTGGAGTGGTGGATAAAAATGGAGAGTCGGCTGTCACGACCTATACCCCAGTTGTTGAGAAAGTGACACCAACTGGTTCAGGTGATAAGACTGAAGGTCTTCAAGGTCAAGTGCAAGAAGGTAAAGTGACCTTCACTCCAGGCCATGACTCAGTTCCATTCCCAGCTGATTCAACTCCACTATTTGACAATGGTACAACTCTGAAAGAAGTGCCAAATGTTGGTAAGTTCGAAGTAGACGCAGATGGCAAGGTGACCTTTACTCCTGATAAACAGTTCAAGGGTGAAACACCGGAGCTTGAATTGACTCGTGTGGATGCCAACGGGACTCTTGTTACTGTCAAGTACCAAGCGGTGGTGAAAGAAGTAGTTCCAACCAGCACTAACGCAACCAGCACAGGTCCTCAAGGACTTCCACAAACAGGAACTCCAAGCTTCCAAGGTGGCGATCCACTGGTTCCAATCGATGAAACAGTAGAGTCAACCTTCGCAGATGGAAGCAAAGAGAAGACGATTCCGGGTCAAGGAACCTACACGATTGCTCCAGACGGCACAGTGACCTTCACTCCAGACAAGCAGTTTGTTGGCAACCCAGCTCCAGTCACAGTGAAACGTGTGGATAAGAATGGCACCCCAGTCACTGCAACCTACAGTCCAGAGTTTACTAAGGTAACGCCGACAGGTTCAGGTGATAAGACAGAAGGTCTGCAAGGTCAGGTCCAAGAAGGTAAAGTGACCTTCACTCCAGG
>JXRG01000030.1:0-24243 GCA_000831085.1 Streptococcus sp. DBCMS | reverse complement strand
TTTAAAGTAAGCATGTTAAGATAAAAAATAGAAATAAAAAGTGAAAAATGACTAGGAAATTTATCAAAATCTAAGCACAATAAGATTTTTTGTGTTATAATATTCTTTGAATAGCTATGCCCAAACATAGTTATTAAATAGAAGTGAGAAACTTGGAAGACAGAGAGGATGCGATGTAATGACTAGAGATGGTTTTTTTACAGGCTTAGATATCGGAACTAGCTCGATTAAAGTGCTAGTAGCTGAGCATAGAGATGGCGAAGTAAATGTAATTGGTGTTAGCAATGCCAAAAGTAAAGGTGTCAAAGACGGAATTATTGTTGATATTGAAGCAGCTGCTTCAGCAATCAAATCTGCAATCACACAGGCAGAAGAGAAAGCGGGTATTTCTATTAAGTCTGTTAACGTTGGCCTTCCAGCAAACCTCTTGCAGGTTGAACCAACACAAGGAATGATTCCTGTAACTTCAGATACCAAAGAAATCACGGATCAAGATGTTGAAAATGTTGTCAAATCAGCTTTGACTAAGAGCATGACTCCTGATCGTGAAGTGATTACCTTTATTCCAGAAGAATTCATCGTGGACGGTTTCCAAGGGATCCGTGACCCTCGTGGTATGATGGGTGTTCGCTTGGAAATGCGTGGTCTGCTTTACACAGGTCCTCGTACGATTCTACACAATCTTCGTAAGACAGTTGAGCGTGTAGGTATTCATGTTGATAATGTGATTATTTCACCATTGGCGATTGTGAACTCAGTTCTTAATGAAGGCGAACGTGAATTTGGTGCAACTGTCATTGACATGGGTGGAGGTCAGACTACTGTAGCGACTATCCGCAACCAAGAATTGCAGTTCACTAACATCTACCAAGAAGGTGGAGATTACGTTACTAAAGACATTTCTAAAGTCTTGAAAACATCTCAAAAAATTGCAGAAAGTTTGAAACTGAACTATGGTGAAGCTTACGTTCCACTTGCAAGTAACGAAACTTTCCAAGTTGAAGTAATTGGTGAAGTAGAACCTGTTGAAGTAACAGAAAGCTACTTGGCAGAGATTATCTCAGCACGCATCAAACATATCTTTGACCAAATCAAACAAGAGTTGGAAAGAAGACACTTGTTGGATTTGCCAGGAGGTATCGTCCTTATCGGTGGAAATGCAATTTTACCAGGAATTGTTGAATTAGCCCAAGAAGTATTTGGTGTTCGCGTAAAACTTTATGTACCAAATCAAGTTGGAATTCGCAACCCTGCATTTGCTCACGTGATTAGCTTGTCTGAGTTTGCTGGTAAATTGACTGAAGTCAATCTTCTTGCTCAAAAAGCAGTTAAAGGAGATGAATTCCTTCGTCAAAAACCAATCAACTTTGGCATTCCAAATCAACGTTTGAATCCAGTAGCGCAACCAAGTCCAGCACAAACAGCTCCAGCTGAAACTGTGCAGGAAGCTCCAGTTGCTCCCAAGGAAGAATTCCAAGCAAGTTCTCAAAGTAAACCGAAGCTAACAGAACGTTTCCGTGGTTTGATCGGAAGCATGTTTGATGAATAAAAGAGGATAAGAAATTATGACATTTTCATTTGATACAGCAGCAGCTCAAGGCGCAGTTATTAAGGTAATTGGTGTCGGTGGTGGTGGTGGTAACGCCATCAACCGCATGGTTGACGAAGGTGTTGCTGGTGTAGAATTTATCGCAGCTAACACTGATGTACAAGCCCTTAGCAGTACGAAAGCAGAAACCGTTATCCAACTTGGTCCAAAATTGACTCGTGGTTTGGGTGCTGGAGGACGTCCAGAAGTTGGACGTAAAGCTGCAGAAGAAAGTGAAGAAGCTTTGACGGAAGCTATCACTGGAGCGGACATGGTCTTTATCACTGCAGGTATGGGTGGTGGATCTGGTACAGGTGCAGCCCCTGTTATTGCACGTATCGCTAAAGATCTTGGTGCTCTTACAGTTGGTGTTGTGACACGTCCTTTCGGATTTGAAGGAAGCAAACGTGGTCAGTACGCTGTAGAAGGGATCAACGAACTTCGCGAGCATGTTGATACTTTGTTGATTATCTCTAACAACAACTTGCTTGAAATTGTTGATAAGAAAACGCCACTTCTTGAAGCTCTTAGCGAAGCAGATAACGTTCTTCGCCAAGGTGTTCAAGGGATCACTGACTTGATCACGAACCCAGGATTGATTAACCTTGACTTTGCTGACGTGAAAACTGTAATGGCCAACAAAGGGAATGCCCTTATGGGTATCGGTATCGGTAGTGGTGAAGAACGCGTTGTTGAAGCGGCTCGTAAAGCAATTTACTCTCCACTTCTTGAAACAACTATCGATGGTGCTGAGGATGTCATCGTCAACGTTACTGGTGGTCTTGATTTGACCTTGATTGAAGCAGAAGAAGCTTCAGAAATCGTCAACCAAGCAGCTGGCCAAGGTGTAAACATCTGGCTTGGAACATCAATTGACGAAAGCATGAAGGATGAAATTCGTGTTACTGTTGTAGCGACAGGTGTTCGTCAAGAGCGAGTGGAAAAAGTAGTTGGAGCTCGTAACAACCAACCAGTTGGACGTCCATCAACTAAAGCGCCACAAGCACACACATTTGATCGTCAATTCGACTTGGAAGAGACAGCAGAATTGCCTAAATCAAGCCCACGTCGTTTTGAAACAAACCAAGCCTCTGCTTTTGGAGACTGGGACTTGCGTCGTGAGTCTATTGTCCGCCAAACAGATCCCGTTGTTTCACCAGTAGAACGCTTCGAAACACCAGTTTCACAAGATGAAGATGAATTGGATACACCTCCATTCTTCAAAAATCGTTAATCAATGAATTTGAAAAAAAATACTGAATTAGTTTTTCAGCAAATAGCTGATGCTAGTCAAGAAGCCAACCGTGCTCTAGATGCTGTTTCAGTAATCGCAGTGACAAAGTATGTAGATGTACAAACAGCGGAAGCCTTGCTTCCGCTTGGTGTCCGTCATATAGGTGAAAATCGAGTTGATAAATTTTTAGAAAAATATCAGGCCTTGAAAGATTACCCAGTTACTTGGCATTTAATAGGAACACTACAGAGACGGAAAGTGAAAGAAGTAATCCCATATGTGGATTACTTTCATGCTTTAGACTCCCTAAAGTTAGCCCAGGAAATTCAAAAGAGAACAGATCATGTTGTCAAGTGTTTCTTGCAGGTCAATATTTCTGGGGAAGAAAGCAAGCATGGATTTTCAAAAGAAGAATTGCTAGAACTTTTGCCAGAATTGGCTAAGTTAGATCAGATTGAGTATGTTGGTTTAATGACCATGGCTCCTTTTGAGGCAGACAGTGATGAATTGAAAGAAATTTTCAAGGATACGCAGGCTCTGCAAGCAGAAATTAGAGAAAAACAAATCCCTAATATTCCGATGACGGAGCTAAGCATGGGAATGAGTCGTGATTTTAAAGAAGCGATTCAGTTCGGCTCAACCTTTGTTCGAATCGGTACAGCATTTTTTAAATAGGAGAGAGCTATGTCTTTAAAAGATAGATTCGATAAATTTATAGATTATTTTACAGAAGACGGAGAAGAAACGACTAACTACCAGACTCAACAAGAGGAAACAGTTAGCCCAGCCATCTCATCTTCTAAAGAATTACCAGCACCTGCTCAGTCAGGATCAGCAAAAGATGCAAATATTACTCGTCTTCATGCGCGTCAGCAAGAATTGGCAATGCAAAGCCATCGTTCAGATGAGAAAGTGACAATTGACGTTCGCTATCCAAGAAAATATGAAGATGCAACTGAAATTGTAGATTTGTTGGCTGGAAATGAAAGTATTTTGATTGATTTCCAATACATGACAGAAGTACAAGCCGTCGTTGCCTTGATTACTTGGACGGAGCCCGTCATGTCTTGGCTGGAAATATGAAAAAAGTTGCGAGTACGATGTATCTATTGACTCCTGTCAACGTTATCGTGAATATTGAAGATATCAAACTTCCAGATGAATCACAAAGCGCTGAGTTTGGTTTTGATATTAAACGAAATAGAGCAAGATAATGATTTTCTTAATTCGTTTAATCCAAAATGCGGTTAGCATTTACTCGATCATTCTCGTTGCATTTGCTCTTCTTTCATGGTTTCCAAATGCCTATGAAAGCCAACTAGGTCGCTTAGTCATCAGACTTGCTCGCCCAGTTATTGAGCCTCTTCGTAAGCTCAATCTACAATTTGCTGGTCTTGATTTTACGGTTTGGGCGGCGCTGATTTTGATTCAGTTTGTTGGAAATATCTTAACACGACTAGTCCTATTACTATGACAGTAAATCGAGCCATTTATCAGCATTTTTCCCAAGATGATATTCCTTTTATTGATAAGGGATTAGAGTGGATCAAGCGGGTAGAAGATACCTATGCGCCGGTACTTAGCCCTTTTATCAATCCCCATCAGGAACAGATCTTGAGGGTGTTAGCTGGGACATATGGACTGGGTTGCCAAAGTAGTGGTGATTTTCTTTCGACAGAGTCGGTTCGAGTTCTTCTCTATCCAGATTACTTTGAACCAGAGATATCAGACTTTGAAATGGCCTTGTTGGAAATCTGCTATCCGAGTAAGTTTGAACAACTGAGTCATGGAAAAATATTGGGAACAATCATCAACCAGCTAGGAATTGACCGTAAATTATTTGGTGATATCTTGGTAGATGAAAAGAGAGCACAGATTTTTGTCAATCGTGATTTCATTCCTCTTTTTCAGGATGGAATAAGAAAGATTGGCAGACTTCCTGTATCGCTGGAGGAACGTCCTTTTACCGATAGGATTTTGTCTAAAATTGATTATAGAGAACGAGAAATTTTAGTTTCGAGTTTTCGATTGGATGCCCTCTTATCAAGTGCCTTGAAATTATCTAGAAACCAAGCTAGTCAACTGATAGAGAAAAAATCTGTCCAGGTAAACTATCATGTGGTTGAAAAAAGTGATTACCAGGTTACAGTTGGAGATTTGATCAGTGTGAGAAAGTTTGGTCGTTTGAAAGTTGTCAAAGACAATGGTCAGACCAAAAAGGATAAGAAAAAACTAACAGTCCGGCTACTTTTAAGCAAGTGAGAAGAAATATGTCGATTACACCACAAGAAATAAGTGATAAAGCTTTCTCAAGAACATTCAGAGGCTACAATCAGGAAGAAGTTGACCTCTTTCTTGATAAGATTTACTTTGAATTAGAGGAGATGATTCGATACAAAGATGAAACTGAACTCTATATCAAAAAACTAGAAGAACGTCTTTCCTATTATACGAATGATATTCCTAAGAGAACAGTAACAAGCGAGCAAGAACCAGAAGCAATTAATGATTCTATTTTTTATTAAGTAAGTGAGGAAAAGTATGCCAATTACATCGTTAGAAATTAAAGATAAAACCTTTGGCACAAGATTTAGAGGTTTTGACCCAGAAGAAGTAGACGAGTTTCTTGATATCGTTGTTCGTGATTATGAAGACTTGGTTCGTAGTAATCACGATAAAGAGACACACATCAAAAGTTTGGAAGAACGTTTGTCTTACTTTGATGAGATGAAGGATTCCTTGAGTCAGTCAGTTTTGATTGCTCAAGATACAGCTGAGCGTGTCAAACAAGCTGCTCAAGAACGTTCAAACAATATTATTCAACAAGCTGAACAAGATGCTCAGCGTTTGCTTGAAGAAGCGAAATACAAGGCAAATGAAATTCTCCGTCAGGCTACAGATAATGCGAAGAGAGTGGCTGTTGAGACAGAAGAGTTGAAGAACAAGAGCCGTGTATTCCATCAACGCCTCAAGTCTACGATTGAAAGTCAGTTAGCAATTGTTGAATCATCTGATTGGGAAGATATTCTTCGCCCAACAGCTACTTACCTTCAGACAAGTGATGAAGCCTTTAAAGAAGTGGTTGGTGAAGTTCTTGGTGAATCCGTATCTTTACAACCAGAGGAAGAACCAATTGATATGACTCGTCAATTCACACCAGAAGAGGTTGCTGAATTGCAAGCTCGTATCGAGGCTGGTAACAAAGAATTAGCTGAATTTGAAGCTCAACAAAATCAACAGACAGAAGAAAGTGACCAGCATGAAGAGTCAGTTGAAGTAGAAGCTACTGCAGCAACTGAGGAAGATGCAAACAAAGAATCTGTTCTTATCCTATAAAAAATGTGAGAACAAGGTCTAATCAACTATATTATCAGCGAGCGGGAGATGGTGAGAGTCCTGCAATCCCTAGTGGTTAGATTATCCTCTCAAGCAATCCAGTCCGAAAGCAGTAAGACTGGACGTTCCCCACGTTACGGGAAAAGAGGAAAAGAGACCCTGTCTTTTTTCGAACAAAGGTGGTACCACGATTTTCGTCCTTTTTGCGAATCGTGGTTTTTATTTTGTCATTTTAAATTAAAGGAGTAACAATGAAACTTAAAGAAACCCTCAATTTAGGGAAAACAGACTTTCCAATGCGTGCTGGTCTTCCAACCAAAGAACCAGTTTGGCAAAAAGAATGGGAAGAAGCAAAACTTTACCAACGTCGTCAAGAATTGAACCAAGGAAAACCACATTTCACCTTGCATGATGGACCTCCGTATGCAAACGGAAATATCCACGTTGGACATGCCATGAACAAGATTTCTAAAGATATTATTGTTCGTTCTAAGTCTATGTCTGGATTTTACGCTCCTTACATCCCAGGTTGGGATACACATGGTCTGCCAATCGAACAAGTCTTGGCAAAACAGGGTGTTAAACGCAAAGAAATGGACTTGGTTGAGTACTTGAAACTTTGCCGCGAGTACGCTCTTTCTCAAGTTGATAAACAACGTGAAGACTTTAAACGTTTGGGTGTTTCTGGTGACTGGGAAAATCCTTATGTGACTTTGACTCCAGACTATGAAGCAGCTCAGATCCGTGTCTTTGGTGAGATGGCTAAAAAAGGCTACATCTACCGTGGTGCAAAGCCAGTTTACTGGTCATGGTCTTCTGAGTCAGCCCTTGCTGAAGCGGAAATTGAGTACCATGACTTGCTTTCAACTTCCCTTTACTATGCTAACCGCGTCAAAGACGGAAAAGGTGTGCTAGATACAGATACTTATATTGTCGTATGGACCACTACACCATTCACCATCACTGCTTCTCGTGGATTGACAGTTGGAGCAGATATTGATTACGTGGTCGTTCAACCAGCTGGTGAAACTCGTAAGTTTGTAGTTGCTTCAGAATTGTTGAATAGCTTGTCTGAAAAGTTTGATTGGACTGATGTCCAAGTCTTGGCGACTTATCGTGGGCAAGAATTGAATCACATCGTAACAGTCCACCCATGGGATACAGCAGTAGATGAACTGGTAATCCTTGGTGACCACGTTACGACTGACTCTGGTACAGGTATCGTCCATACAGCTCCAGGTTTTGGTGAGGATGACTACAATGTCGGTGTTGCCAACGGCCTTGAAGTTGCTGTAACAGTTAACGAACGCGGTATTATGATGGCCAATGCAGGTGCTGAGTTCGAAGGTCAATTCTACGACAAGGTGGTACCAACTGTTATCGAGAAGCTTGGTAATCTTCTCCTTGCCCAAGAAGAAATCTCTCACTCATATCCATTTGACTGGCGTACCAAGAAACCAATCATCTGGCGAGCTGTTCCACAGTGGTTTGCTTCTGTATCTAAATTCCGCCAAGAAATCTTGGATGAAATTGAAAAAGTGAAGTTCCACTCAGAATGGGGGAAAGTTCGTCTTTACAATATGATTCGTGACCGTGGCGACTGGGTTATCTCTCGTCAACGTGCTTGGGGTGTTCCGCTTCCAATCTTCTACGCAGAAGATGGTACAGCTATCATGACAGCTGAAACGATTGAACATGTAGCTCAACTCTTTGAGGAACACGGCTCTATCATCTGGTGGGAACGTGATGCCAAAGACCTCTTGCCAGAAGGATTTAGCCACCCAGGTTCACCAAATGGTGAGTTCAAAAAAGAAACAGATATCATGGACGTTTGGTTTGACTCAGGTTCATCATGGAATGGAGTAGTGGTCAACCGTCCAGAACTCAAATATCCAGCAGATCTTTACCTAGAAGGTTCTGACCAATACCGTGGTTGGTTCAACTCATCACTTATCACATCTGTTGCTAATCATGGCGTAGCTCCTTACAAACAAATCTTGTCACAAGGTTTTACCCTTGATGGTAAAGGTGAGAAGATGTCTAAATCCCTTGGGAATACCATTGCTCCAAGCGATGTTGAAAAACAATTTGGTGCGGAAATCTTGCGTCTCTGGGTGACAAGTGTTGACTCAAGCAACGACGTGCGTATCTCTATGGATATCTTGAGCCAAGTCTCTGAAACTTACCGTAAGATCCGTAACACTCTTCGTTTCTTGATTGCTAACACATCTGACTTTAATCCAGCTGAAGATGCAGTCGCTTACGATGAACTTCGTTCAGTTGATAAGTACATGACGATTCGCTTTAACCAGCTTGTCAAGACCATTCGTGATGCCTATGCGAACTTTGAATTCTTAACCATCTACAAGGCCTTGGTAAACTTTATCAACGTTGATTTATCAGCCTTCTACCTTGACTTCGCTAAAGACGTTGTTTACATCGAAGGTGCCAAATCACTGGAACGTCGTCAAATGCAAACAGTCTTCTATGACATTCTTGTCAAAACCACCAAACTCTTGACACCAATCCTTCCTCACACAGCAGAGGAAATCTGGTCCTATCTTGAGTTTGAAGCTGAAGAATTCGTTCAATTGTCAGAATTACCAGAAGCGGAAACTTTTGCCAACCAAGAAGAAATCTTGGATACCTGGGCAGCATTCATGGACTTCCGTGGACAAGCTCAAAAAGCCTTAGAAGAAGCGCGTAATGCAAAAGTAATCGGGAAATCACTCGAAGCACACTTGACAGTTTACCCAAATGAAGTGGTGAAAACTCTTCTTGGAGCAGTAGACAGCAATGTGGCTCAACTCTTGATCGTGTCTGAATTGACCATCGCTGAAGGTACAGCTCCAGAGAGTGCAGTAAGCTTTGAAGATGTTGCCTTTACAGTTGAACGCGCTGCAGGTGAAGTATGTGACCGCTGCCGTCGTATCGATCCAACTACTGCAGAACGTAGCTACCATGCAGTTATCTGTGACCACTGTGCAAGCATCGTAGAAGAAAACTTTGCGGACGCTGTCGCAGAAGGATTTGAAGCCAAATAATCAGATTAGAAATATGTTTTCTCATAGTTTAAGATGAGATGAAAAGGAAAAAGAGAGGAAGTCATTTCTCTCTTTTTTGCTAGAAAAAGTTTAGGACAAAGATGCAGAAATCTAATAATTTTGGGGCTCGTTTTAAGTTGATTTTTGAGATTTTTTTAAAAAGAGGAGTCGTGTTTTGGTACTTTTCAAAAGCAGGTGTTGTTTCTAAAAATCGCGACAAATAATTTGAATAATCAAGTGAAATCAGGTAGAATAGAAAGGATTGAATAATATATTGAAAAGGAAATCTTTAGAATGACACATCAGTTTTATGGAGAAAAACGACAGCGCTTTTCTTTCCGCAAGTTGTCCGTTGGGCTCGTTTCGGCGACGATTGGAAGCTTCTTTTTGAGTGGGCAAATAACTGGGGACTTGACTTCTGTAAAGGCAGCAGAAATTCAAAGTCAGCAGTCTGCTCAGGTCAAATACCACTACGTAGTGGAGTCTGAATTGACGGAGGCAGAGAAGAGTGCCTTGATCAGGGAGATTCCAAAGCATGTTGAGGATGTTTCAGAGACCTATTACTTAGTTTATCGTCCGACTACTCAAGGGGATTCGTCTGGAGTATTGCCTAAGACAGGTCATTCCGGTCTTTGGGAATCAACTTTTACAGCGATGGGTCTTGCATTACTAGTGCTTGTAGTTGTTAGAGGCAGAAATGGGAAGAGGTATTTATCTTCGATCTTGTTGGTAACTGGAATGGGATCCATACTGCTATCTCCAACAGTCTTAGCAGTGACGAATATCGAACTCGCTGCATATAATCAAAGTCTTAACTTGGGTCTTGGAGATGCACTGCCAGCGCCATTGAAAATTGATGGTTACGACTATATCGGTTACTTAAAGAATGAAGAACAAAATGATAGTCATTTAGCTCATTCTGCTCAGAAGGAAAATCCGACACTGGACTTGGAGAAAGAGAAGGGAAGTGAACTTAAACCGAGTGAAACAAATCCGAATACAAAAGAGATTGTTTCGGATAAGGGGGATGCTTTAACTGAGGAAGAAAGAGAAGCTATAGCTGCCAAGGAGAGAGAGTCTGCTCTTCTAAGCCCCGTTTATGACTTGCCAGAACTAAAAATTAGCGAGCAGGAGTCGGTTCAAGAACTTCCTTATCAGACAAAATACCAATATACCGATGAATTGGCTCAAGGGCAATCAAAAGTTATACAATCAGGTGTTCGAGGTCAACGTACAGTGGTGACTCGTCATTATCATGAGAATCAAGAAATCGTAAAAAGCGAAATGATTTCTGATCAAGTGACGCTTGAACCGGTTTCTGAAATTATTTTAGTTGGAACAGCTCCAACTAACTCGATACCAAAAGAAACTCCAGTTCACGAAGTTCCAGAATTGACAGAATATGGCACAACTCCAGAAACATCCCCAGTTCACGAAGTTCCAGAATTGGCAGAGTATGGCATTAGTTCCGAGACATCTCCAGTTCACGAAGTTCCAGAACTGACGGAATACGGAACTAGTCCTGAGACGTCTCCGGTTCGTGAGACTCCAGAACTGACAGAATATGGCACAAGTCCTGAAACATCCCCAGTTCACGAAGTTCCAGAATTGACAGAATATGGCACAAACCCTGAATCATCTCCAGTTCGTGAGACCCCAGAACTGACGGAATATGGGACAACTCCTGATACATCCCCAGTTCACGAAGTTCCAGAATTAGCAGAGTATGGAACCAGTTCTGATACGCCTCCAGTTCAAGAGATTCCAGAACTGACAGAATATGGCACCAGTCCAGAAACAGCGCCTATTCATGAGAATTCTGAGTTGGAATTGACTACAAATGATGAGGTTAGAATAGAAAAGATTGATTTTTCTATTGACGAGCAATATACAGATGAAATTCCAGAAGGAAGTCGTCAAATCACAACTCCGGGTGTCCAAGGTGAACGTACGATTAAGACCCGAGTCTACAGTTCCAATGGTCAGGAAATTGACCGCCAAGAGTTATCTAATGAGGAAACTTTGGCTCCAGTAACACAAATCGTCAAAGTCGGCACGGCTAAACCAAGCATGGTACCAAGTGATGCACCGAAAGCAGAAACTCTGCCAGAGTATCCGTTGACTTATACTGACGAAACGCGCGTTGAAAAAATCAACTTTAGCATTCGTGAGGAAGAAACTGATGAGCTTGTTCGAGATGCTCGTCAAATCACAACTCCAGGTGTTGAGGGAGAGCGCACGATTAAGACTCGCGTCTACAGTTCTAACGGTCAAGAGGTTGATCGCCAAGAGTTGTCCAACGAGGAAACTCTAGCTCCCGTAACGCAAATTGTCAAAGTCGGCACGGCTAAGCCAACTATGGTGCCAAATGAAGCACCGAAAACAGACGCACTTCCAGAGTATCCGTTGACTTATACCGACGAAACTCGTGTAGAGAAAATAGCCTTTAACATCGAGGAGCAAACTACGGATGAATTGGTCCAAGATGCTCGTCAAATCACAACTCCAGGTGTTGAGGGTGAGCGCACGATTAAGACTCGCGTCTACAGTTCTAACGGTCAAGAGGTTGACCGCCAAGAATTATCCAACGAGGAAACTCTAGCTCCAGTAACACAAATTGTCAAAGTCGGAACTGCTAAACCAACCATGGTACCAAATGATGCACCGAAAGCAGATGCTTTGCCAGAGTATCCGTTGACATATACGGATGAAACCCGCATTGAGAAGATTGCGTTCAATATCGAGGAGCAATATACGGATGAATTGGTTCGTGATGCCCGCCAAATCACCACTCCAGGAGTCCAAGGCGAACGGACTATCAAGACTCGTGTTTACAGTTCCAACGGGCAAGAGGTTGACCGCCAAGAGTTGTCTAATGAGGAAACCTTGGCGCCCGTAACACAGATCGTCAAAGTCGGAACTGCTAAACCAACCATGGTATCAAATGATGCACCGAAAGCAGACGTTCTGCCAGAGTATCCGTTGACATATACTGACGAAACGCGCGTAGAAAAAATCAACTTTAGCATTCGTGAAGAAGAAACGGATGAGCTTGTTCGAGATGCTCGTCAAATCACAACTCCGGGAGTCCAAGGCGAACGTACGATTAAGACCCGTGTCTACAGTTCTAACGGTCAAGAGGTTGACCGTCAAGAACTTTCGAATGAAGAAACCTTGGCTCCGGTAACACAAATTGTCAAAGTCGGAACTGCTAAACCAAGCATGGTACCAAGCGATGCACCGAAAGCAGAGGCTCTGCCAGAATATCCGTTGACATATACTGACGAAACGCGCGTTGAGAAGATTAACTTCACAATTCGTGAAGAAGAAACGGATGAGCTTGTTCGAGATGCCCGCCAAATCGCGACTCCGGGTGTCCAAGGCGAACGAACTATCAAGACTCGTGTCTACAGTTCTAACGGTCAAGTTGTTGACCGTCAAGAACTTTCGAATGAAGAAACCTTGGCTCCTGTAACGCAAATCGTCAAAGTCGGCACAGCTAAGCCAACTATGGTACCGAATGAAGCACCAAAAGCAGACGCTTTAGAGGAGTTCAATTTAATTTCACTGCATAATCTCTTGGCAGAAGCGGATCAAATTAAAGCTCAGGCCCGTTATTTCAACGATAGTCAGAGCCATCAAGCTAACTATGATTCTGCATTGATAGCAGGCCAAGCGATTCTGAGCCAATCTCAAGCCAGCCAAGCAGAAGTCAACCAACTGGTGGAACAAATCAATCAAGCCAAGGCGCAATTAAGTGGACTTGAAGTTGTTAAAACGGCTCTTCAGACTGAGTACGATTTAAATTCAAGAGTTAAAACCTCGGTTAAATATAAGAATGCGGATTCAGAAAAGCAGACAGCTTATACTGACGAATTGACCAAGGCAGACAAAGTTTTGAACAATCAGACTGCTACACAAGTGCAGGTCAATCAAGCTTTTGCTAGCCTGACAGTGGCCAAAGAAGCTCTAAATGGAGTGCCTAAAGTCAAGCCGACTGTTTCGATTTTAAGTCTGACTGAGAATGCTGATGATAAGTCGGTGACGGTCCAATATAGATTGGAAGACCAGACCCAGTCCTTCCGTTCAGCGACTGCAGAATTGTATCAGGGAGACCAGCTGATTCGCACTCTTCCAATTACCAACTTTGCTGGCAGCTTGAAGATTGGCGATCTAGACTACTACACAGGCTATACTTTGAAAACCAAGTTGACTTATGAACTGGATAATGGTAGCTTTACTGAATTTGAAACAGACAGTCGTAACTTTGAGTTAGAATACAAGAAAATAACCTTCCGTGATATTGATTCTGTTGAGTTTTATCATAAAGAAAACGACCAATACAAGCGCTTTGTATCGATGAGCTCTATGCCTACAGATCTGTCTACCTACTTCGTCAAGATCAAATCAAGCGAATCCAAGGAAATTCTCCTACCAGTTCACAGTATTTCTGAAGCAGAGAAAGATGGTAAGGCAGTCTATAAGGTTAATGTAACCCTTCCTGAACTCGTCCAAGAAAGTGAGACGGGCTACAGGTCTGGGCATGACTTCTACATCAGTAAGGCAGTCCCAAGTCAGCAAAATGTCTACACTAGCTTTGCTGGATTGGTAGATGCTATGAAGCGAAATATGGCAGGAAATTATGTGTTGGGAGCTGATTTGGATGCGGGCGAGGTCAACCTAGCTCCTGCGGATTATGTCTATCTCAAAGGGAACTTCACAGGTAGTCTGACAGGTAGTCATAATGGTAAGCAATACGCAATTTACAATCTAGCCAAGCCTTTATTTGAAAACCTGAAGAGTGGTTCTGTTATTTCCAATATCGACTTTAAAGATGTGAATATCGTGGGTACCTATGACTCGGCTGCGCTGGCACGCAATGCGGAGAATGCGCGAATCATAGATGTTTCTGTTCAGGGGAGAGTATCGGTAGTAGGAAACGCCTCTAACGTAGCGGGTCTAGTAGTTAATGGAACCAATACGAAAATCACGAATAGTTCCTTTACGGGGACTATCCTATCTAACAGTCAACACATCAAAGCTTATAATGTAGGTGGTTTGGTTGCAAGCCTTAAAGGAGGAGAATCTCTTCTTAGCCAAAGTAAAGCAGACGTAACGATTATTAGTGGTGCACGATCAAATGAACAACGTATTGGTGGTTTGGTTGGACGTCTAGAAAACAATGCTCGAATCACCAAATCTTATGTGACAGGAAAATTATATAATTCAACCACTAACGGTCAAATCGGTGGAGTGGTCGGCTCGAACTACTTTAACGGTTTAGTTGATAATGTGATCAGTAATGTTAGCGGTACAAATGTTTACAGTATTTCTGGGGATCAGGGCTACAAAAACGACCGCATTACGCAAGCATATAAAGTTGCTAAAAGTGAAACCTTGAAAAACGATCAGTTTGTTACTTCTACTATTACTCAAGAAGAAATGGAAGAAAAACTGACTGCTATGGACATAACAACTAGCCTAGATGACACGAATCTAAATATGCGTTTTGTCGACTATGGTGAGGTAAACAATGCTCAATTCGATCGCGGATATTCTTACGCAAATATGGAGAAACTGCTTCCTTTCTACAATAAAGAAACCATTGTTTCGTTTGCGAACAAGATTCCGAAAGAGCATAAGTTGAACAAGGAGTACCTACTGGATGTTGTTCCGATGAAGGGTGACCAGGTTATCACTGATATCCATGGCAATAAAACAGCAATCAATCGTTTGATGCTTCACTATATGGACAATACTATTGACTACCTAGAAATATCTTATCAGGGAGATTTCATCAACCAAGGTATTGCTGAGTATAGTATCAAGGGGTTAGACCTTCTTTATACTCCAGAAGCCTTTGTATCAGATTATACTAGTATTCTAAATCAAGTTTTGCCAGAGTTGAACAAGGTCGTTCTTGATTCGCCAGCTATGCGTACAGCTCTCGGAGTAGCAGCAGACACTTCTTTAGATGAACTATACTTAGACACTGCATTTACTCAAGTGAAAAGCAAGCTATCAGGTGAGCTTCGCAAAGTGCTAGCTATGGATAAGGCTATCAATACTGAAGGTGAAGTAGTTAAGGACTATCTTGTTAAGAAGATTCTTGCTGATAAAGAAGCTTTCCTATTGGGTCTGACTTACCTTAACCGTTGGTATAATATCAACTATGACACCTTTAATGTTAAGGACTTGTCGGCTTACAAGATGGATTTCTACGGTAAAAATGACGTTTCGGTTCTTGATACAATCATTGCTTTAGGGAAATCAGGACTTGAGAATCTCAAGGCTAAGAACAACTATACAGCGTATGATAATTCGCTCTCTGAAGCAACTGGCAAGCGAGGACTCTTCAATTACCTTGAAGGCTACCGTCAGCTCTTCCTACCATACAAGACCAATAATGAATGGCTCAAGACCAATACAAAGGCCTACATCGTTGAGGCTAAGTCCGATGTAGCAGAAGCGAGACAGCTTCAGGATGCAGCCGAGGGCAAGAGCAAGTACTCTGTCGGTGTTTATGACAAGATTACTGCAGATAATTGGGAACACAAGGGCATGCTCCTGCCACTCTTGACCATGACGGAGAAAGGTGTCTATGCCATCTCTAATATGTCTACCCTCTCTATGGGAGCTTATGATCGCTACCGTCTGGATGCCAATAACAGAGTGCGCACAGACGCAGAACTAGTTGAATATGTCGAAGACAGAGTGAGAAAAACAGCTGAATACCAGCGCGACCATTATGATTTCTGGTACAAGATTCTGAGTCCAGAAAGCAAGGACAAGCTCTTCCGTTCGGTTCTGGTTTATGATGGATTCTCATTGGTTGACAAGAATGGTCAAAGATATTGGGCTCCAGCTAATGACAAAAAATCACAGGCTATGCAGGAATTCTTTGGACCAGCTGGCAAGTGGTATCCAAGCAAGGGCTATAATGCCTATGCTACGGGTAGTGTAACTCACTTTGATGCTGCTAAATTGTTGGAAGACTATGGTAACTCAGTCTACACGCATGAGATGACCCATAACTCTGACGGTGCTATTTACTTTGAAGGTTATGGTCGTCGTGAGGGACTAGGCGCGGAACTCTATGCTCGCGGACTCTTGCAATCTTCGCCGAGCGCAGATGAATCAACCATTACGCTCAATACTCTCTTCAAGGTGGACAAGGATTCTAAGACACGTATGCATACCTATAATTTCAAGGAACGTGTTCAAAATGAAGCAGACCTACAACACTATGTCCATGGTATGTTTGACATGATCTACACCTTGGACTATCTAGAAGGTACTTCTATGTTGAAGCAGAGCGATGCTGCCAAGTTACAGTGGTTCAGGAAGATGGAGAATTACTATATTACAGATAAGTATGGTAAGGAGACCCACGCAGGTAACCAGACGCGAAGCTTCACAGCTGAGGAAATCAAGCAGCTGAAGACCTTTGACTCCCTGATTGAAAATGATGTGATCACTCGTCGGGAGAATAAAGAAAGTGGGAAATATGGTCGAAATGGCTACCTCAGCCTCAGCCTTTTCTCACCAATTTACTCAGCCTTGAGCAATCCAAATGGAGCACCTGGAGACGTTATGTTCCGTCGCACAGCCTATGAATTACTGGCAGCCAAGGGCTATCATGACGGATTTGTCCCTTATGTTTCTGGTCAGTACTCTCAGGAAGCCTTCGATGAAGGCAAGAAAACGTGGGACGGATGGTCTGGAAGAGATGTCGGTCTCGTGACAGACCAGAAAGTCTTGGAAAATGTATTTAAGGGTGAATACACCTCTTGGGCAGCCTTCAAGAAGGCCATGTATAAGGAGCGGATTGATCAGTTGACCAAGCTGAAGCCAATTACCATTGAGTACGAGCTTAAAAATCCAAACAGTACCAAGAAAGTAACCATTCGCTCTTATGCAGAGATGCAGCAGTTGATGGACGCAGCAGTGGCAGAAGATGTACGCAACATTACCAATGCTACTAGCCGTGTCGAAGCTAGCTGGGTTAACCTGCTCAAGAAGAAGATTTACAACGCTTATCTTCGTGAGACAGACGACTTCAGACAGTCTATTTTCAAGAAATAAGGAAACGATTCTGTTTGATTAAAATTTAAAAAATTCCTAGGTTTAAGGCTACCTAGGAATTTTTTTCTGTGATTCTCCCTGATCTTGTTTGTGCATTCAAGACCTGATAAGATAAGGATTTTGAAAGCGTAAATGAACTGAAAAGATTAGCAGTTTTTTGTGGCTATTATTTATAGCAAATAAATTGAATAATCTAGTAAATTTCGGTAGATAGAGGGGATTCAAATCATGATAAAGGAAAGATTAGGAATGAAAAGAAGTTATTTAGGAGAAAAGCACCAACGTTTTTCATTGAGAAAAGTTTCGGTTGGTTTAGTTTCTGCTCTGGTAGGGGTTTTCTACCTTTTTAGTGGAGGAGGTTCTCTTGTAAGTGTAGCGGCTAGTGAACAGACGCCATCCGTCACAAAACAGGTTCACTATAAGTACGTGACAGAGAGTGAGCTCACGGACCAAGAGAAGCAATTGGTAGTCAAAGAGTTGCCACAGTTTGCTGAGGAAACAGATGATACATACTATTTGATTTATCGTCCGACGAGACAGTTGCCTGCAACTGGTCACAGCCAACTCATTAGCTCAATTGCAGCAGGGGCAGGTATTGTACTACTGGTCGTAGCGATTAAACTGGGCAGAGATGATCGCAAAAAGCTAGCTTCATTTATGCTTTTAACCAGTCTAGGAAGTCAGCTGATCGCGCCAACTTCCTTGGCTTTGACAAATCAAATGCTGGCAGACTATAATCAGGAATTGACTGTACAGGTCGGGGAAGCATTACAATCCCCACTTACGATTGAAGGTTACCAATATGTAGGCTATTTGAAGTCTCAAAAAGCAGTAAACTCTCCAGTTGATGGCAAGAAAGAGTTGAATCATTCGACTCCTATTGATACTCCAGTTCAAACTTCAAACGGAAGTCAAGCGCAGGAAGAGTATCGTTTTCAGAAACCAAGTGATGCTCCTGTATTTGAACAACCAGAGTTAAAGGTTGATAGTAAAGAAACGAGTCGTACAGAGATTATTCCTTTCCAAGTGGAGGAAGTAGAAGCAGCTGATTTGTCGCAAGGTCAAACTGAGGTGATTCAGGCAGGGAAAAATGGTAGTCGTACCATTGTGACCCGCAGCTACATTTTAAATGGTCAGGTGATCCATACAGAGGAGGTTTCCAATCAGGTAACGACTGAGCCGACTTCTGAGATTAGAAAAGTCGGAAGCAAGGTCCTTTCTCCTACAAAACCAAGCCCAGAGGAGTCCGTTATTGAAAAACCAACAGACGCTCCAATAAATGAAGTTCCAAGCTTAAACGTTGAAGAAAAGGATGTTACCACAACAGTAGCAGAACCCTACACTCGAGAAAGAGTAGAGAGTGATAGTTTGCCAGTTGGCCAAACCAAGATAACCCAAGCTGGTCAAGATGGCGTGCGTACAATCGTTACCCGTCAGTACATGGTAGATGGCAAAGTAGAGAGAAGCCAGGAAATCTCTAACGAAGTGACAACTCCTGCAGTATCAGAAATCGTAACTGTTGGAACAGGCCCTGTTAGCGAGAAACCAACAGACGCTCCTGTAAATGAAGTTCCAAGTCTAGAGGTTGAAGAAAAAGATGTTACTACACCAGTGGCTGAACCCTATACTCGAGAACGAGTAGAGAGTGATACCTTACCAGTTGGCCAGACCAAGATAACCCAAGCTGGTCAAGATGGCGTGCGTACAATCGTCACTCGTCAGTACATGGTAGATGGAAAAGTAGAGAGAAGCCAGGAAATCTCTAACGAAGTAACAACACCAGCAGTTTCGGAGATCGTAACAGTTGGAACAGGCCCTGTTAGCGAGAAACCAACAGACGCTCCTGTCCACGAAGTTCCGAGCTTAAACGTTGAAGAAAAGGACGTGACTACAACGGTGACAGAACCCTATCCAACCAAGGAAGTGGAAAGTGCAGAGCTTCCTTTGGGACAAAGGGAAGTGAGCCAAGCTGGTCAAGATGGTGTCCGTACGATTGTGACTCGTCAGTATTTGGTAGATGGAAAAGTCGAAAATACAGAGGAAATCTCTAACACTATCACAAAAGAAGCAGTTCCTCAGATTATCAAAGTCGGAACAAAACCAATTTCTACAAATACGGATCACGCTCCTGTGGAACCAGAAAAAGGAACCCTCGATCTCGACCCCTTGCACCAATTAGTGGAAGAGGCCGATAGCATCCAGAAAACGCATCAGTATTTCAATGATACCACTGCAGATCAGGAGTCTTATAAACAGGCAGTCGCAAATGCTCAAGCTCTCTTTGAGGCATCTCATGCCAGTCAAGAACAGGTTGATTCTTTGAAAAAAGCCCTTGAAACTGCTAAGAATAATTTAGACGGCCAACCTGTTGATAAGAAAACTCTTGGAGTTGAATTTGACATGAAGGATGTGACTCAGTCTACAGTTGCTTACCAGTATGCTGATGAACAAGCCAAACTCCGCTATCGTCGTGCCTTAGATCAGGCCAAACTCGTTTTGGACAATCCTTTCGCCAATCAGGCCTTGGTCGATCAAGTTCGAACTGATCTTGAGGCAGCTCGTCAAGCTCTGGATGGAGTCAAGAGAAAACCAACTCTCTCTCTAGTCCGTGTCGAGAAGGAAGAAGATAAACGCCAAGTTTCTCTTAGCTATCATTTGACGGATGCTACAGCTAGCTATCAATCCGCCAAAGTGCAACTATACAAGGGCGAAACGTTGATCAAGGAAGTCGACCTTGTGGATCTTTCTAAACAACTGACACTTGATGACTTGGATTACTATACTCCTTATACCCTCAAAACCGTCATGAAATATGACCTGGGTCAAGGGGAACAAACTAGTATAGAGGATCAACGTCCAGTTCAGCTAGATTATAAGAAGGTTGAAATCAAAGACATCGACCGCATCGAACTGTACGGTAAAGATGGCAGTCACTACCGACGTTACCTATCTCTGTCGGAAGTGCCGTCTGATTTGGACAACTACTATGTCCGCATTCAGTCAGATAAGTTCAAGGATATGCTCTTACCTGTTGCTAAGATTACAGATAAGGGCAATGCCTACTCCGTAACGGTATCAGCTAATCAGCTCGTCGAGGGAGAAGGGGACCATTATCGTCCAGATTACTCTTTTGAACTGCCGAAAACGCCTCTTAGCCAAGAAAGTGTCTATACGTCCTTCAAAGCGCTCATAGAGGCCATGAAGTCAAACCCGACTGGAAACTTCAAACTAGGAGCGGATGTTTCAGCAGATGAGATTCAGTTGGAACAGTCTGCGACAAGCTATGTTCCAGAAGAATTTTTAGGTAGTCTAACTAGCCGAGTGGATGGCAAAGATTATACCATCTACAACTTGGCAAAACCACTCTTTGCAACCTTGAAAAATGCCACCATCCAGCAACTGACCTTGAAATCGGCTGCGGTTACAGGCAAGGATTCTATAGGGGTCTTGGCTAGCAACGCTCAGAATGCAACGATTACGGATGTTTCTGTAAGTGGTAGTCTATCTGGGAACAAGCATATCGGTGGACTCGTAGGAGTTGCCCAAAACACAAAACTAACCAATGTTGCCTTTAAAGGATCCATCACCAGCACCCAAGATGGAGGGCAGGAGTACAATATTGGTGGCCTGGTCGGTAATTTCCACGGCAACCAATCACTGGCGCAGAAGAGCCAAGCAGATGTATCTATCCAAGTAACGGGTCGAAATGGAGACCAGCGTGTTGGAGGCTTGATTGGTCGCATTCAGAATGGAGCTAGATTAGAAACTTCTTATGTGACTGGTTCTATCCAAAATGGAGGTCATTCTGGCCAAGTCGGTGGAGCGATCGGGTCTACTTGGAACAATGGACAGGTCCGAAATGTCTTGACCAGTGTCAAGGTTCAAAATGGTCATGCGATGACAGGAGATCCCTATCCTGAGGCATCTGTTCGGGACTCTTATGTTCTTGAAGGGACTACAGCAAATCGAAAAGATGAGCGTTTTGTCCGTTCTATTTCAGAGACCGATGCGCAAGCCAAACGCCAGTCCTTTGGAATCACTTCGAACTTGACGGACCAAGAGCCATTGCAGCAAGCTTACCAGCATCAAACAGACTATAGTCGAGTGAGGGGAGCTCAGGAGTCCAGAAAGCAAGCCTACGAAAATGTAGAAAAACTATTACCATTCTACAACAAAGACTTCATCGTTCATACAGCCAACCAATTAGCTGAAGATGATAAACTCAACAAAGTAGCCCTGCTAGATGTGGTTCCGATGAAAGATGGGACTCTGATAACGGATGTCAACAGCCATAAGGGTGAAATCAATAGACTGATGCTGCATTATGCAGATAAGACGATTGCTTATCTTGATTTGACCTACAAGGGAGATTTTGCCAATGGTCAGATTGCTGAATATAGCATCGCTGATAAGAATTTGCTCTATACACCAGAGGCCTTCCTATCTGACTACCAGTCCATTAAAGAGAGTGTCTTAGATGAACTCAGAGCTGTGACCTATGACTCAGCCGCTGTTCGTAAAGTCCTTGGAATTGGTGAAACTGCTTCCTTAGATGATCTTTATCTGGAAAAAGCCTTTGAACAAATCAAAGCTGACCTAGGCCAGGAGCTCCTCAAGGTGCTTTCAGTTGACAAGTCGATTAACACCCTAGGTCCTGCCGTAGCGGATGCGATTAGCCAAAAGATTCTGCAGAACAAAGAGGCCTTCATGCTTGGTCTGACCTATCTCAATCGTTGGTACAATGTCAATTATGGAACCTTCAACACCAAGGACCTTAATGCCTATAAGTTTGATTTCTTTGGCAATCAAGCCGCTTCGACACTCGATACCATCATTGCTCTCGGGAACTCTGGAATGGGCAATCTTCGAGCACAAAACAACTTCAATACCTACAGACAATCTCTAGCCAAGGAAAAAGGCAAAGGAGACCTCTTTGCTTACTTAGAAAGTCTGCGCGAACTCTTCTTACCAAACAAAACCAACAGTGAGTGGTTCAAGGAAAATACCAAGGCTTATATCGTAGAAGCTCGTTCAAGTCTGCCAGAAATTCAGGCTAAACAGGACAATGCAGATCGTAAGAGTAAGTATACAATCAAGGTCTACGACAGACTGACTCAGGGAGATTGGGGCTTCAAGCAAATGGTTCTCCAACTTCTAACTTTACCTGAAAGAGATGTCTATATCATCAGCAATATGTCGACCATTGCCTTTGGTAGCTTTGGAAGCTACAGAAAAGAAGGTGGCAGAGTTCTCTCAGGCGAGGAACTCCATCGACACGTTGAAAAACTTGTGGATCAATCAGCTGAATGGCAACGAAACCACTATGACATGTGGTATAACATTTTAAGTCCAAACAGGAAAGATACTCTATTCAGACGGGTGATCGTTACAGACGGTTTCTTGCGTTATAATGATAAAGGCCAGCAATATTGGGCTCCGCGTAATGATAAGACCTCTGTTGCTATGTACAATTTCTTTGGCCCTGCTGGCAAATATCACGGAGACAATGGACTAGGGGCCTTTGCTAATGGTTATGAAGTCTTCTACGTCTATGACCAGATGCTGGGAGCTTCTGGAACCATGGTCTATACCCATGAAATGACCCACAACTCGGATGGTTCTATCTATTTTGAAGGACATGGTCGTCGTGAGGGTGAAGGACCTGAGAGTTTTGCTACAGGGATGTTAGAGTCTGTAACCAATGTTAGCGAAAAAGGTCTCGTGCTCAATAGCTTCTATCAGGGAGATAAAGATTCGACCACACGTTACCATACCTATGATCCTGTTGCCCGATTCTCCTCAGCAGATGCCCTTCGCGACTACATGCATGGAGTTTTTGACGTACTGAACCTTCTGGATTATGTAGAAGGGGATATTGTTACTGGAGTTCTAACTGATCAACAGAAAATGAAATGGTACCGTAAGGCTGAAAATTATAACTTTGAGAATACGTCTTATGGTAAGAAAGCCCATGCTGATGATCGAATCGTTCCAATAACAGCTGAAGAAGCAGCCAAACTAAAGTCTGTCGATGCTCTGGTTGATCATAATATCATTGGTCGTCGCGATGGTTGGGATACCGCTAGCTTTGGACGAAATGGCTACTACATCGTCAATATGTTTGCTTCCTTCTATGCAGCTCTGGACAATCCAACTGGTGCTCCTGGGGGACTTATGTTCCGCCGTAGAGCCTACGAATTGCTAGGAGACAAGGGCTACCAACAAGGATTTGTCCCATATGTATCTGGCCAATACTCCGGCCAAGCGCTTAAAGAAGGTAATAAGACCTACTCAATCTGGAACAGAGGAGATGTCGGTGTAGTTGGAGATGATCTAATCCTTAAAAACCTCTACGGTAGTCAGTATGAATCATGGAAGGATTTGAAGAAAGCTATGTTGAATGAACGATACAACAAGGCCCAAAACTTCCTTCGCCCTATCACCATTGAGTTTGAAGCAGGAAAACTAGATAGCAAACGACAAATTACAATTTCTTCTTATGAGGAATTACAAGATTATATGTACTTAGCAGTACTAGCGGATGCCTCAGCTAAGAACATTGATCGTGCTTTATCAGACAGCTCTAAGAGCAGTGTCGCCCAACTCAAGTATCGTATTTTCAATGCTTATCTACGTGCTACAGACGACTTCAGACAGTCTATCTTTGAAAGATAAGTCTCTTGCAAAAACAGCCACGAAAAAAGAAGATCACTTGGATCTTCTTTTTTTAGGGGAACGGCTTGCTTAGTATAAAAACGAATGAATTTACAAATAAATTGATACATGACATATTTCTTACTCTAAATGTCTGGATAGAAATTTGAAACCATTCACCATCTAGTATATTCATTTTGAAATTTCTTTTGTTTTCATGAAATATGATAAATGATAGCTGTAAAATTTTTAAGGAGATTCAGATGAAAACAATACACTTGCTCGCGTAAATGCGATTTTTG